>CAYYPB010000087.1:0-8672 GCA_964473405.1 uncultured Planctomycetaceae bacterium | reverse complement strand
GCGGCTGAGCGAGGCGAGCACTCCCTCACGGTCGCGGCTCTGATCGCCGCGGCTGGGCGAGACGCCGGTGCCACAGCCTTGCCACCGCTACGCCCCGGCGAGGACGGCTACTGCCTGACGCTCGGCTCTTCGGCGGCCTCTTCGGGCTCCGGCAGCGGTTCGATCTTCAGCTTCTTGCAGAGGTTTTCGTAGGTCGTCCGGTACATCCGGCCGCCGATGCGATGGGCCATGCCGTTGAGGATCTGCTTGAAGCTGAATTGGAGGCCCTGTCGGTTGCTGGCGACGTTGTCTCGTTCGTACAGATCGAAGACCTTCCGGGCCCGGGAGATGTAACGGCCTGCCTCATCGTCCTCGTCATAGGCCCAGTGCGTGAGCCCACGACTCACTAACGCTTCGATCCGGGCCAGGGTTATTCGATAGTCGCCCAGCTCCTTGTAGACCAATCGCTGCTTAGCCAGAAAGCCGTCGAGCCCGCCGACATACATCGGGTCGGGATAGTGTTCGTCCAATGCGGCGAGATACTCCCTGGCCGTGTCGTCTTGCTGCAGCTCGTGATAGCGGATGATCGCGGCCCGCATGAAGCTGACGTAGCCCGTTCTGAAGTTCTCCGAGATAGGCTTTCCGGCGCGTTCGGCCTTGAGGTATTCCTTCGATTCGTTCTCGAACGCCCGGCGAAGGACCGGTGCCACGCGAATGTCAGGGCTGAGCAAAGGCGGCTCGCCCAGGTGCGCGTTCGGACTCATGGCCAACCGCCCGCGATGGAACATCTTCTGAAGGCAGTAGAACTCGATACGGTTGGTGTTCAGCCGATGCGTGTCCATGGCCACGCGCTTGTCGGTGCCCATCTCCAAGCCGAGATTCGCCCAATAGAAGGCATGCACCTCGGCTAGTCGATAGTCGAGCGACACGCCGTAGGACTTCTCCAACTCGACGATTCGGCCGGGGTCGAGCTTCAATTCGTTCCGCAGTCGATGCGATCGCCAGTACAACTCCAATCGCCGCTTGGCGTCGGCATGTTCCTCGGCGGCATAGGCCGCAAGGAACGTGTGCATCCGGTCGGTCTGTTCGTGTTCCGCCGTGCCCGGCATTTTCACTTCGCCGGAACGGAGCGCGTCGAGAAGACCCAGGTAAATGCCAGCCTCCGAGGCGTCGAAGCCGAACGACGCCAACTCGTCCACGAGCGCCGCGACGCCGGGTTCTGTAAGGAGCGTCTCGAACCGCTCCGGCGCATCGGCGAGCGACTGGTAGTCGTAAGCGCGATAGTAGTCGCCCCGAACGCGGCCCGGCCGGATGTAGCCTGCGGGGGGTGGGCCGAGGATGCTCTCGACGATCCTGGCAAACTCGTTCTTGTAGTAGAAGTGCCAGTCGTCCATGAAGTCGCCGACCTTGTGGAAGTAGATCCAGGCCAGCTCACGGTACAACTGGGTGTTGTTGGGATTCAGCGGGATGCCCTTGTCTCGCAGCAGCTCGAAACCGTTGCGGACCCATCGCCATCGCTCCTCCGGCGTCTTGAACGTCACGGAGATGTTGTAGGACATGTTCCACGCCTGGAACGCCCAGACCGCCGCGAACTTCGGCTGCAACTCGCATATCTGCTGTGACAGTTGCAGGGCATCGAAGAACCGGCCCTGCTCCTTGAGGCGCGTCGCACGCAGCCAAAGGATGTCCACCAGGGGTGCCCTGCCCAGCGCAAGCAACGGCGAGTAGAGCATCGAGGGTGCCATCTCGTCTGGCAAAGGCGGAAGCACCAAGTCGTTCTCTTCGCGCAGCGCCCAAAGCGGCTCGATCCGCGTCGAAGCGACGTAGATCGCGCCGATCGCCGCGATCAGAAACAACCACTTGCGAGTACCAGGACGCATCAGGCAAACCTCGTGTTTCCCACTGTGGCACAGTTAGCCACGGAGGGTAGGGCGGGCTCTGCGGCTAGGGTGCCGCGCGAGAACAACGTGACTCGTCGATCCGCCGAACGGCAAGCCAGTAGGAACACCGCTGGGCGCAATCGGCCATGTTAGTCTTGCGCAACTCCTATACGACGACAGCCGCCAACTCCCGACGACGGAAGACGATCACGCCGGCGAACATCGTGGCACCGCCCTTGAGCAAGGCGAACTTCCAGAAAGTCTTCCACAGTCGCGGCCAGCCGATCACTCGGCCGTCCATCAGATCACCCACGGGATCCAGGTCGCCAAGCGACAGCGCCCAACCAATCCCGGCCACGGTCGCCTTGCGGACCACATAGTCAAAGCCGGGATTGGGTGGTGCGTAGTCTTCCGTCACGGCCAGCGAGTCCGCCACGAATCCCATTGAGGCGGAGACGACAAACAGACAAATGACGATCAACGACCCAACCGGGAAACTCAGGAACGTCGAAGCGCAGACACTGAACGACGCCAGACACGAAATCGGCAAGAGCATCGCCAGACAAGCCTGAAACAGGTTCTTCTCGAACGTGCCGACCCGATAGAGGATCTGCAGCGCCTCCGGAAGATCGAAGACCGCCTCCAGCCCGCGTGGGTCCATGTTCAGGAACGCCAGCATGATCGAACCATCGTCGCTGACGCAATCGCTGGGAATCTCGACCTCCTGATACGACCGAACGGGCCAGGGCTCCACGCTCGGGTAGTATTCCGCGGTGGCTTCATCGCCGAGGCCGAACAGGCAGAGGAACGTGTCTTCCTCCAGCAACTGCCCCGTCTCCGGGTGGCGCCGCGCAGGGATGTTGGACGCAATGTGGATCTTGAAACGAAGACTCATGATGAAGTCCTCGCCCTTGTCCGGCTTCGGGCCTTCGAACCGCCACAGGATGCCCGCACCGGGCGGGAGCGTGCAGTACATGCTCCAGACGTCCAGCCTTATTTCGTCGCGAATCTCTCGCTCGGTTCTCGTCAGCGGCAGGTTGCCCTGCTCCTTCTTGCGCTGAAACCGCCGCTCGACTTCCTCGGCGATCTTGTCCTCCGGCACGGTCGGACTCACCGCCGAGCGCGCCACGAGAACCTGCCGCCGCAATTCATCCGACCGGCGCAAGTCCACACGCGTCGACTCGGGCAACTTGATGAGGACGTCGCCGAGCTGCTGTTTCGATAGCCCCGTCGCCTGACACATCGCCGAAACGATCGGACTCTCCATGCCCTTCTTGCCGATGCCGCGAACCTCGTCCAACGCCGTCACCGCACTCGAGGCCTGCGCGGGCGTCAACCCGCCGAACGCCACGAGCTCGTGCTCCAGCGTGTTGCGAAACCGCTCCACGATCGTCATGGTCCCGCCGTAAGTCGCAACACAGACGAGCCCCAGGATCGCGACGTTCAACGTCATCACGCCGACCCACTTGCCCGCCAAGATCTGCCACCGCGGAACGGGCTTGGAGACGATTCCGTAGATTTGTCGCTGGGTGATTTCGGCCGACAACGACCGACAGCCGAACAGGATCGTCAAGAGCGACAAGACAAAACCCGTAAAGCCCAGGGAGTACGTCATGAACATCTGGACGCGGCCCTTGATTGTGCCGTCGCCCGAGGCGTTGAACCAGATCGCCACGACCCAGGCAACGATGAGCAGCATGACGAAGACCACCATCTTCGTGCGGATGCCCTCTGAGATGGTTGCCTTGGCCACGGCGACGATCGTTCGACCGGCCCCGCGCAGGGTCCAGCCGCCGATCTCGCCGGCCTGACGGCTGAAGGCGGCGCGCACAACGAGGACCAGCAGCACCAGCCCCATGGCGCAACCGAACGAGAAACAAACCATGAAGAAAGTGTTGAGGTCCACCAATCATCCCGTCGACGAAGCGACTTCGATTTCAGCCCAACTGTAGCGCCCGCGTCTCGCCGGCGGTACATGACCAAACTATGGCACAGGCGTCCCGCCTGTGGTTCCACCGGCGAGACGCCGGTGCTACAGAAACATGCCGGGTGGCCCATGTCCTCTGGACATGGGGGAGGCGATGATTCACACGGGAGGCGACACGGTCATCGTGCTCCCCACCTCCAAAGGAGGTGGGCCACCCATCCACCAAACGCACTCGCCGACAACGGGCGACAAGGACGTCGGAGCGCCGCGCCGCCCTATGACTCGGCCTCGTCGCCGTCATCCGGCTTGAGCAACCGATCCAATACCGCCTTGTCGGGCTGCCGACGCGGCGTCGGCGATTCGACCGGCCCCGGCCCAGCCTCGACATCGTCGGCCGCTGTCGTTTGTTCTTCGCCCGAAACGAGCTTGTCCAGTACGGCAGCCTTCGGCTTCGACGACACATCCACAGGCACGACCCCGACGGTCTCGGCCGTCGCGCTGGGTTCGCTGGCCTTGCCCGCATCCACGAGCGTGTCGATCAGTTCGGCACCGCTCGATGCCCCGCCGAGAAACTCGGACACGCCGACGCGAACTTCGGCACCGCTGGTCTCGATCTTCTCCCGCTGGGCCTGACTCACGATCCGCAAGAACATGTCTTCGAGGCGATCGGACGGATGCGAAACGTCCAGCACCTCTCGGCCCGCCGCGGCTACGATCTTCTTCACCTGTTTGAGTGTCTCGTCGCTGAGTTGGTTCGTGGTGATCTGCGTGGCATCGCGCCGCTCGAGCAACTCCGAGACGGGACCGACCGCCTGCAACTGCCCGCCGTACATCACGGACACGCGGTCGCACACGTCCTCGACGTCCGCCAGGAGATGGCTGCATAACAGAACCGTCTTGCCGCGGTCACCAAGGATCCGGATGACATCCTTGATCTGGCGCGTCCCGATCGGGTCCAGGCCCGTGGTCGGCTCGTCCAGGATCAGCAAGTCCGGATCGTTGATCAGCGCCTGGGCGAGGCCGATTCGCCGGGCCATGCCCTTGGAGTAGGTGCCGACCGGACGTTTGCCGGCTCGCTTCAGGCCGATCATGTCGATGAGTTGGTCTGTGCGGCGGCGTCGTTCGTGGCGATCCAGCTTGAACAGCCGACCATAGTAATCGAGCGTTTCGTAGGCGTTCAGATAGCGATACAGGTACGACTCTTCGGGCATGAAGCCGATGCGCGCCTTGATCGCCGTATTCGTCGGCTGCTCGCCCAGGACTCGGGCTGAGCCGGACGTCGGATAGAGCAGGCCCAGCAGCATCTTGATCGTTGTGGACTTCCCCGAACCGTTCGGCCCCAGGAGACCGAACACCTCGCCTGAATGAATCTCCAGGTCCAGGGCGTCCACGGCGCGGACTTTGTCGCGGCTCCAGAAATCCTGAAACACCTTGGTCAACGAGATACATTCGACGACGTTCATGAAAACTCACAAATCCCTGTGGACTCAAGGCCCGATGTACCGGGGCACCACACGAGCGACCCACGACCATCCCATGCAGCTTTGCCGCTCAGTCAGTTTATCTTGAGCTCGGGCCGCGCAAACTCACTCTTGAACTCCCCGATCTTGTCTTCATCGGTCGGCTCTTCTTTCATCGCGGCCTTACCCGACTGCGGAATGTGGAGTCGATACGAATCTGCCTCACGAGGAACGAGTATCTTGACAATGCCCCGGTTCGCAATCGCCCGGGCCCGCGTCTCGTCGCGTCGGCGCGCGAGGTAAATCCGAGGGTTGCGCAGGTATTCCGGCAACTGGGCGATGAACTCGTCGTAGTCACCTGCCGCTTCCTTGATGATCCTGTCACGTCGGTTCTTGGCGCCGCTGATGATCGACCGCACTTGTCCCGTCGAGGCGAGCAACAGTTGCTCCGTCTTGTCGCGTTGCGCGGCGAGCGCCTCGCGCATTGCCGGAACCTCGCCGGCATCTGAACCGCCGATCGCCGCGGACACCTGCCGCAGGAGCGCCAACTCGGCATCCACGGCCTCGACCAACACCGCGTAGCTCGGCCCGGCCGCATTGACGAGGATCGACTCGGCATGCGCCTTGGCTTTCGTAATCTCGCCCGACTTGGCCGACTGGGCGGAATAGACGCCGTCGAACTCAGTCTTGGTCTGAAGCGGCGGCGTGATGCTCTCCATGTTGCCCGTCGCACTCTTGGGCGCAAGGATCGCATTGTTCGGATCGATCGAGATGCCGAGCGAATTGCCTCGCTCGTCCAACACATTCAGCTTGCCCACCAGACAGCGGCCGACAGCCAACAGAAACGCCGCCTGCCCGTCGCCGCGAATGTCCAGCGCCTCATTGTTCGCCGCGGTTTCAATCACCGCGTTGCGTGCCAGATTCCGTAGCACCGTGTACTCGGGATAGGTGCGGAACTTCGCCTGACCGAGCTTGGCCATCGGGTCGGGCATCGGATAGACGTTCGTGACATAGTCCGCCACGTCGGAGATCTGATACTTGACGATCAGATTCATCACATGAAGGATGTTCTTGTCGCCCGTAACGATGTAGTCGTCACGAAAAGGCGACAGCGGGCCGTACTTCGGCCCGATCTTGTCCGTCGAATTCTCCTTGGCCGTCAGACCGAGCATGAACGAGAGTTCGATCTGTCGCTCGTTGACGAGCACGGTCTGCCATTCGTCGATCGGAAACGGCCAGGACCAATGCCAACCCGGCTGCAAGACCGCCGCATCCGACGTTTCGCCGCCTGCCGCGACAAGCTTTCCGAACCGAAGAATGACGCCCCGCTCGCCTTGTTTCACGCTGAACAAGCCGCTGAGACAATACAAGACGACCAGGACGAGCATCAGCACCTTCAAGACGCTGAAGCTCTTCCGCAGTGCGTCCGAGAGCGACTGATTCGCCGGATCGAAGGCCTCGACCGGTGCCCCGCCGGAATCGGCCGGATGGTCGTGCGAACCGTGATGATCGTGCGCGTGATTCGCCATGACCGGCTACTCCTCGTTCTGGCCGTCGCCGCCGAGCTTCGCCGTCGCGGCGTGCGTTGCATCCGTCGTCCGCAGCACGCCGCCTGACGGTGCGGCCTCATCGGCGGCCACCTTGCTCAACTCGTTGAGAATATCCAGCGGGATGAACTTGTCCGCGTCCATGACCAACGTGAGCTGCCCGGACCTCATGATCTGTTCGACCATCTGGATCTTCTTGAGGAAGCTGCTCAACGCCAGGTTTTCCTCGAAGACCTTGTAGTACTTGGCGGCCTCGGCATCGCCTTGGCCCACGACCGTCTTGGCGTAGGCCTCCGCCCGGGCGAGGATGCGACTGGAAATCTCCTGGGCAGTGACCGTGATCTTCATCGCCTCTGCGGCCCCCTCGGCCTTGTACTGGGATATCTCGCGGTTCCGATCTTCCTTCATTCGCGTGAAGACGTCTTTCGTCACGGATTCGGGCAGGCCGAGGCGTTTGATGCCGACGCTGACCACGTCGATGCCGTACTTCTCGCTTGCCGGCCCCCGGATGCCCGTCTTGGCCGATGCCATCGCATCGGTGCTCGCCGAAGTGCCTCGCAGGATCACCTCTTCCATATCGGCCAGCTTCATCTTGCTGACGTCGGTGTTCACCAACTCGTCCAGGTCGTGGTCTCGCAAGACCAACTGCACCTGGTTTTCGAGCATATCGCGGATCTTCTGGCCGGCAGTGTCCTCGCTGCCGACGGCCTCGAGGAACTTCCGCGCGTCGTCGATCCGCCATGTGGCGTAGGCCGTGAGGATGACTGTCTTCTGATCTCGCGTGGCCGCCTGGCGGAACTCGGTCTCGAACGACCGCAGGCGCGTGTCGTAGCGGTAGACCTCGTCGATCGGCCAGGGCGCTTTGAAGAACAGCCCCGCCTCGCTCGGTTCGATCACCTTGATGACGCGCTTCCACCGCGTCACGACGGCCGTCTCGGTGAAGCGAACTTGGAACGCGCACATCATCGATCCAATGATGATGACCAGTATCGCCGCAACCATGAGAGTCGTTAGGTTCTTCCGCATCTTTAGTCTTCCTCAAACACGCCGAGTGCCCGGCGTCGAACCAGGGAGTCGCGTGAGAACTACATCAACAGCCGATTCGCCAAACGGCGAGCCAATGGGAGGCCCGCCTGCCGGCTCCGAATCCTCACTTCTCGGTCCTGAGTTCTCACTTTTCCACGCCCGCCTCGGCTGCGATCGTATCCATCGCCGACGGCGGCTTGAGATTGATTTCGTAGACCACCTTGTCCGGTTCGTCCATCAGAATCACATACTTCCGAACGCCCAGCAGGGTCCTGCCGAGCATCCTGGAATAGAGCCGTAGTGTGTACGCCCCTTGCCCGGCCTCGTACGCCTCGAGCTGAAACGCATAACGCTCGGCGGCAGCCTTCTCGCCGAATAACCGGGCATAGGCGACCTTGTCGGCCTCGGCGGCCATCCGCCTGGAGATCCCGCCAGCCGTATCACGCAAGAGTGCCTCGACACGAGCCGTCTTCTCTGGCAAGTCGACCAGGTCGGTCTCCCGGGCGGCGTCTTCCTCGATGATCGCGGCGTACAACGGTTCCCAAGCCATGCCGCCGCTTTTGATCCGCATCGCCGAGGCCTCGCCCTTGGCCTTCTGGATGTGCGCATCTTTCTGCTCGATCGCACTGACGACGGCCTCGTATGTCTGGGCGACCTCTTCGTCGTGCGGCGGGTGCGCTCCACCGATGCCGAGATGGACGATCTCGACGCCGAGGCCCTTGCCGTCGTAGCCGGCACGGTCACAGGCCTGCTGAACGCGCTCATGCAAGACGGTGGCCGCTTCGATGCCGCCGGAACGCAGGAAGTCCTCGATGTCGGAGGATGCCGCGTGACGCGTCAGCTCGCGATAGGC
>CAYYPB010000086.1:0-8686 GCA_964473405.1 uncultured Planctomycetaceae bacterium | reverse complement strand
CGCTGTCATACTAGGACGGGCCCTGTCTCGCAAGACCTCGCCGCTACCCGTCAGTAGCTTGTATGCGATTGCTGCCATCGAGGAGGGGATGCCGTACGTCGATTTCACGCCATCGCTTGGCGCTGACGTCCATCGAGTACGTCCAGTCATTGAACGAATGGAAGACCGCGTGGGATCACGTCCATTTTCGGGGCTTTCTCGGCACCAAGATGAGCCTGCAGTTCGTGTGGCAGGGGTGCGATTCGATCCTGCCGGCCCCGCTGGTCATCGACCTTGCCCGGCTGGCGGAGTACCATTCTCGACAAGGATGTGCCGGCGTCATGAGGCACTTGGCCTGCTTCTTCAAGTCTCCGAAGGACGTCGCGGAGCAGGGTTTTGCCGCTCAGACCGAAATGCTTCACCGGTACGTCGCCGATGATCTGGCGTCTCGGAAGGCTCGCGGTTGAAGCTGAACCTCGCCTACATTTGTAACGCCTACATGCAGTGCTCGGGCGTCGAGGCCGTGTCGCGGATCGCCGCGCTGGGGTATCGCGGCGTCGAGATCATGGCCGATGCGCCGCACCTGTGGCCTGCCGACGCGACGACGGCGGGTATCGACGCGGTACGAAACACGATCGACGCGCACGGCCTGAGCATCTCCAACCTCAACGCCTTCATGATGAACAAGGTCGGCGACGCTCGGCAGCCGTTTTGGCATCCGAGTTGGATCGAGCCGGACGCGGCCTATGCCGCCGTGCGGATTCAGCGCACGCGAGATGCCGCGGCGATGGCACGCCGGTTGGGCGCGCCGAGCGTGACGACCGAGCCGGGTGGGCCGATCGCGTCCGAGGCGGGCTATGCGGCGGCGCTGACGCGGTTCGTCGAGAATCTCAAGCCTGTCGTCGAATACGCCGAGCGTCAGGGCGTGATGCTACTCATCGAACCGGAGCCGGGCTTGTTGATCGAACGGTTCGACCAGTATCTCGAATTGCGAGGTCGCATCGACTCGCCTTGCATGGACCTCAACTTCGACATCGGACACGCCTACTGCGTGAACGAGGAGCCGGCCGAGTGGATCGGGCCGAGGGTGTCACATACGCGGCACTGCCACATCGAGGACATCGCCTCGTCGCGTGAGCATCGGCATCTCGTGCCCGGCACGGGGGCGATCGACTTTTCGGCCGTACTACGGTCTCTGAAACAGGCGCGGTATGATGGTTGGGTGACGGTCGAGCTGTATCCGTTCGTGGCCGATCCGGACGCGGCGGGCCGTTCGGCGAAACAGCACCTGGAAACGATGGCGGCTGGACTATGAAGACGCTCCGGACTTATCTCGAACTCGTTCGACTGCCGAATGTGTTCACGGTGATGGCCGATGCATTGGCGGGCTACTGGCTTGTCATGGCCGAGTTGCGTTTCGACGCGCGGCTCGCGTGTCTGGCGGCGGCATCGGCGATGCTCTATGCCGGCGGGATCGTTCTGAACGATGTGGCGGACGTTGAAGTGGATCGCCGCGAGCGACCGACACGACCGTTGCCGTCGGGGCGGATCGGACGGCGGACTGCCGCCGCGTTGGCTGCCGCATTGCTGCTCGGCGCCGTGGCGCTTGCCTTTGGCGTGGGCTTCCTCGGGGGTTCCAGCGTCGTGGAGGCGGGCTTCTTCACGCGATTCCGACCTGGCTTGGTTTCGCTGGCGATTGTCGCCGCGGTGCTGGCCTACAACTTCGTATGCAAGGGCACGATCATCGGGCCGCTCGTCATGGGTCTGTGCCGCGGTTTGAATCTGCTGATGGCCATGTCGGTCGTCTGGTGGTTCAGCGGCGACCTGGCGTTGGTGGCGATCATCGCGATGACGCACTATGTCGCCTCGCTGACCTACTTTGGCATGCACGAAACGGGGCGCAGCGGGCGGCTTCGGCTCGTGACGGGCGGGGTCGGCGTGACCACTGCGATTCTGCTGCTCGGCCTGCTCGTGGCGGGGCGTTCGATCTTGATGAATGACGAGATCCACGGCGGTTTTCTCGTCGTCCTCTGGCTGTCGCTGCTGATTCATGTCGCCCGAATGGTCTATCGTGCCGTGAAGAACCCGACGCCGCCGCAGGTGCAGTACGCCATGAAGACGTTCATTCTTGGTATCATTGCGTTCGATGCGACGATCGCCGGGGCCGCCGTCGGTTGGATCGGTGGGGCGGTCGTGTTGGCGTTCTTGCTGCCGACGCTGGTGGCGGGGCGCTGGGTGTATTCGACGTGACAGTCGGACACCGATGGCGGTGATCGGGAGCGCGTGTTCTCTCGTCCTAGCCAAGGAGTGGCGCAAGCGCCTAGCCCACGGCGCAAGCCGTGGGGCTTGATCCTTCCCACGATCAGGTGCGGATGCCCGATCCTGGGGCCATGGTAGTTTCGGCGGCGAGCATCAGAGCCCAGGGCGTCAGCGACGGGTTGGGCCGTTGGCGAGAGGTCGCGGAAACGCGTCGCTGACGCTCAGGGCTCTGATGACCCGCTCGGCAGGGATGATACACCGCAGCATTCTTGCGATTGCCCTGGCGTGGAAGCCTCTTTCGTCCCTCCGGGGCTTGCTCGTCTGCGGGTGTTATCTACCCACGGCTCGCGCCGTGGGCTACGGGCTTACGCCACTCCGTGGCTAACTGCGCCGACGACACCACGGGCTAGTGGACCTGCGGACATTGCGGGTTAGCTGACTTGTGGACGCCACGCGCCTAGCTTCGTCTTCTCAGCATGAACGTCCGCGCGGGCTGAAGCCCGCGGCGCGTCGCTGCGCGCCGGCCGGCGGGGCTAAGCAAATACGACCGTCTTATTTTGGCTTACGAGAATCTTGTCTTCGACATGATGCCGGACTGCCCTGGCGAGGACGATGCGCTCCAGATCACGGCCCTTGCGGATCATATCGTCCACCGTGTCGCGATGATCAACCGCCATCGTCTCTTGCGCGATGATCGGCCCCTCGTCGAGCGTCGAAGTCACGTAGTGGCTCGTCGCCCCGATGATCTTGACGCCGCGATCGTAGGCCCGGTGATAGGGCTTGGCCCCCGCGAAGGCCGGCAGAAAGCTATGGTGAATGTTGATGATGCGGTCGGGATAGGCCGCGACGAACGCCGGCGAGAGAATCTGCATGTACCGGGCCAGGACGACGAAATCGACGTTGGCCTGCTCGATTAATCGCTGGGCTTCGGTCTCCTGCTCGGCCTTCGACGCCTTGGTCACCGGCAGGTGGTGGAAGGGGAGGCCGAGGTTCTCGACGTCGGGCCGGAGTTTCTCGTGATTGCTCAAGACGAACGGGATATCGACGCGTAGCTCGCCGGTCTTCCATCGCCAGAGCAGATCGCTGAGGCAGTGGCCGCCCTTGCTGACGAAGAGGGCCATGCGCTTCGTGGCGTCTCCCCAATAGACCTGCCAACGCATTTGATATTGGCGTTGGATGGTCTGGAAGGCGTCGGCGAACGTCTGTCGCGATAGTGCGAATCCTGCCCGTTCGATCTCGACGCGCATGAAGAACTCGCCGTGCAGTTTGTCGGAGTGCTGGTCGGCGTCCAGGATGTTCCCGTCGTGCTCGGCGATGAACCCGGCCACGGTCGAGATGATCTCCCTGGCGTCGGGGCACGAGATCAAGAGTCGAATCGTTGCGTCTGCCACCGTTCAGTCCGTCGGGTGCTGTCCGAGTTGGGAATCCACAATCGCGTCAGCATACTCCAGCTTGACCCAATCGAACATGATGGAGCCCTCGGGCAGGAGCGTCTCGTCGATCGCGTAGTCGAGGCGAGGACGCAGCAGATGCGGATCGGCGACATCCTCGATCGGAACAACGTTCAACGGAAACAGGATGAAGATGATATCCACGTTCACGTCTCGCAGGACCTCGGCAATGCTCGAGCAGCCGTAGTCGGTCCGGTCGTGGCGTGCGCCCATGCACGTCCAGAGGCTCTCGTCGGGCGATAGCGTGACGCTGAGTTCCTGCCACTGCGAGCTGACGGGCAGCGGGCGGCCCGACATCGCGTAGTTGCAGCGCAGCGGGGTCCGGGGAACATCCGCTTGCAGGAGAACGACGAGCGATGTGCCTTTGAGGTCGATGTCTCCGCGAACGCGTATGCTCAACTTTGCGTTGGTGAAATCCCGAGACTTGCCCTGCTCGACGAACGGGTTGCCTTCATAGCCGGGGTAGTACTCGAAGACATGTCGTTCGTGTGTGTGCATCCAGATAACGAGATGGAGATAGCCCGCACCCGGCGGGGCGTGCCAGTAGTCGAGGAACCAGGGGCTCGATGATTCGGCGACACCGTCGTGGACGTTCAACGGGTAATGTCTGTCGGCGAGCCAGCCGTCGGCGTTCTTGTCGAACGAGGCGAGGTAGGGTGTTCGCGAAGGTGGAGGCGTCGATGGAGCGATGGTCGGGGGTGTCTTTTCCGCTGCTCCGCCGTCAAGCTGCGATGAGAACAGAAGGTCGCAGCCGGTCGAACACGCGCAGGCGAGTAGCGCCGCGGCTACGGAGGTCTTCGTGTTGCCGATCGGTTTACTGTGCCATCGCATTGGCTCGTCTCCCCTCGAATCGCAGTCACGGTCTCGTCGCTCGCCAGGCGATCCACGTCTCGCGTCAGACATATCGGTCGGTTTGGGTGCTTCGTCGCGTTTTTTTCGGGAAGAAGTGGGGGAGTTTCTGTCAGAACAGCGCCGATCCGGTGGCGGACCGTTCCAGCTCCAGCAGGAATTGCTTGCGTCCGAGTCCACCTCCGTAGCCCCCGAGCCCGCCGTCCTTGGCAATGACGCGGTGGCAGGGGATCACGATGGCGATGCGGTTAGCGCCGTTGGCGGTCCCGACGGCTCGCTGGGCGCCAGGCCGTCCGACGTCGTTGGCGAGTTGTTCGTAGGAGATCGTCTCTCCGCAGGGGATGGTCAGCAGCCGGTCCCAGACGAGGCGTTGAAAGGGCGTGCCCGGGTAGTCGAGGGGAACACTGAACTCCCGGAGCTGTCCAGCGAAGTACCGACCGAGCTGTTTCTCAAGTTGGCCGAGGATCGCGTTGGTACCTGGCACGATCGATCGCCCGAACCGCTTGCGAAGCGTGGCCGCTTGCGTCGGCAGGGCACGGCGATCGCTGAACTCCAGCAGGCCGACCGCGTCATCCGTCGCGGCGGCGACCAGGGGGCCGACAGGCGAATCGATGGTCGTGGCGACCAGAACATCGGGGGCGCCGGCTTGCTCGGGTCGCTCACCCACGAGCCGCGCCAACGCATCGCATCCGCGCGGGGCGTTCTCTATCCTGGTTGCGAGTGTGGGTGGGGGCATACCGCTGCTCCTGTTGCGATGAAAACTGTACCGCCTCGCCGTCCGGGCCATTGCTCAGCCGGCGTGCTTCTTCGAATGCTCCAGATGCTTCTCGAAGTTCTCCCAGTACTTGGAGAATAGCGACTTGTCGTTTTTGATGATGAGGATGTTCTCGGCGTTCTTCTCTTCGGCCGCCTTGGTGTAGTTGTACGAGCCGGTGATGATCGTGCGGCGATCGATGAGCATGATCTTGTTGTTGGCGGTGGAATGTTCGCTGTCGAAGTAGACCGTCACGCCATCGCGGCGCATCACGCGCCAACGATTCCATTTCCCCGTCTTCTGGGAACCGTCCATGATGACCCGCACGTTGACGCCACGCTTCTGGGCGGCGACCAGGGCCTTGCTGATCGGCTTGGACGTGAAGAAGTAGGCCTGCACGCGGATCGTTTTCCTGGCGTCGTCGATTTCGTTAATGATCCGATTGGCGCAGCCGCCGCCTGGCGAGAACACGGCGTCGATGGTTGTCTTGCGCGACTTCGGCTTGAGGCCGACCGCCTGACTGGGCGCGATCCATAGGCTACCCACCACGGCGCTGCCGATGATGCCGGCCAGGATCAGTTTGGTGCGGCTGGGCGTGTGCGTTCTTCTCATCATGGAAGACCCTCCTTGTAGCAAGTCGCCTCTTCGCCAGGCCAACCGGTCGGCTCGAGCGACCCGTGCGGGCAGGCGGCACTTCGCAACTACGCGGGCATCCCCTCCTGCCCGCGGATCGCATCATAGACGTACGTCCACTGGGTCGCCAAATCGCCTGAGCATCGTTCGTCTCGGGCCCAATCATGACGGCTTGGCCCCATATTGGGTGCCCGATTGTGGGGAATATGGCCCTGGCGACCCCTCCCTGATGTCCCCAAGGCACTGGCACGGCTCTTGCAGTTACCCACAGAGCGATAGGTTGGAACGATGGCCATGACCCGAGGAGGCAACGGCTATGCGAACGTACTTGATGGTTTTGGCGGCTCTCTTCTTCTGCTCGAACGCCTGCGGCGACACTTTCTTCGTCGACAGCACGGCCGATTCCGCGGACGCCGTGCCGGGCGATGGCGTGTGTGCCACGGGGGGCGGGGCCTGCACGCTGCGAGCAGCGATCATGGAGGCCAACGCGCTGGCGGGCGATGATGTGATCGAGGTGCCGGTCGGCGTGTACATGCTGTCGCTCGCGGGCGATGGCGAGGACGCCGCGATGACGGGTGATCTCGACATCACCGAGACGCTCCGCATCGAGGGCGCGGGCCAAGACGATACGATCATCAACGGCATCGGGGCCGACCGCGTGTTCCACATCATGGGCGCGACTGTGGCCCTGTTCGACTTGACAGTCCGTGGTGGGGCGCGGCCGGGTGACAACGGTGGAGGCATTCGCGACAACGGGCCGGCCTCACTGACGATGACGCGCGTGCGCGTGACCGACAACTCCGCCAAGGACGGCGGCGGAGTCTACAAGACGGGCGGTGCTCTCACGTTGGAGGACTGTCTGTTCGACGAGAACATCGCTTCTCTCAGCGCCGGTGGCGCATACCATGTCGCTGTCGCTGGGGAGAACTTGGAAGTCACGCGCACGACCTTCGATCACAACACCTGTGCAGATGATGCTGGCGGGCTCTTCTACAGCGGTACTGGCGATACGACGCTCGGGGGTTGCTCGTTCCTGTCGAATCAGTCAGCGGACAACATCGGCGGCGCCGCGTTGACCATGGGCGGCGGCACGGCGAAACTCGTCGGCTGTACCTTCGAGTCGAACACGGCAGTCAGCAACGTGGGGGGGCTCTATGTCAGCGGGGCCAACACGCTGATACTCAGGGACTCGCGATTCGCCTCCAACGCGGCTGCGGCGGGCATCGGCGGTGGCCTGACGGCTGCCATCATTGCAACCGTGGACATCGATGATCTTGAGGTTGTGAACAACAGCGGCCGCGAAAAGGGTGCCGGAGCCTTTCTCGATGGCTGCATCAACGGAAGCGTCACGCGCGCCACATTCACCGGCAACCACCTGACGGGCGGCGGGGCGCCCAACATGGGCGGTGGGCTCTACCTCAAGGACGGAAACTGGACGACCACCGAGTGTACATTCCACGACAATACGGCCAGCGACGGTGCCGGCGCCGGACTCTTCATGGAGGGCGTGGGCGGGCTCACTGCTCTGCGATGTGCCTTCACCAACAACGCGTCGACCGCCCCGACCGGTGCCGGGGCTGGCCTCGGCTACACGGCGTCCGTGCCCGGCGTTGTCATCAACTCCACCTTCTCGGGCAATACCGCCAGCGCCTCCGGTGGCGGCGTGGCCACGATGGCGGACATGGCATTCACAAACTGTACGTTCGCCGAGAACCAGGCCCTCAGCGGAATCGGCGGCGCGATGTTCGCAATCGGAATCGCGATGGTCGAGCTGGAGAACACGCTCTTGGCGCCTGGGGTTCTGGGCACGAACTGCGGCGCAGGGGGAGGCGTTTTCGTCTCCAACGGAAACAACATCGACAGCGATGGCAGTTGCGCACTCGCCGGACCGGACGACCAGAGCGGGGTCGCACCCTTGATCGGGCCGTTGCAGGACAACGGCGGCCCCACCTTGACGCACGCGCTGCTCGTCGGGAGCCCTGCGATCGATGCCGGTGCCGACGTGTTCTCCCCCGGCGAGGACCAGCGGGGCGTCTTCCGCCCATTCGACGGGACCGGCAACGGCACGGCGACGTGTGACATCGGCGCATTCGAGTTGACCGACTGCAACGGCAACGGTGTGGCCGATGCGATGGACATCCTGGACGCGACATCCACCGACTGCAACACGAACGCCATCCCTGACGACTGCGAGTTGGACACCGATGGCGACGGCGTGATCGACGCGTGTGCGGCGGGAGCTGCCCCTGCCCCTGCACCTCCGGCTGCCCCTGCCGCCCCCGCCGGTGGCTGCGGAACGGGCCTGTGTGCGACAGGCGCGGCGCCGTTCATGCCGCTGATGCTCATCGGTTTGCGACTGTCACGCCGCCGGACCCTCCGACGCCGACGCTAGGACGAAGGAAGACGCTTGGCATCACGGCGGGGTCGACATCGGGTCGGCCCCGCCGCGTGACAAATGTGGAGTGATGGCCAGAACCCCAGCAGGCTACGGCCATGCGAATGAACATGATGATCCGGCAAACGTGTGCCACATCGCGGCGTGTGGCATGGTCCGGCGCAGCCAGGCCGTGGGATGACTCGGGGCTCCACGGCCTTGCTCCGCAAGACCGTGCCACCGCTCGCACTCAGATGTCCATGACCGACCCGAGTACGCGGTGCGACCGTGACCTGGGCCGTGTCCTTGTGGTACACTTGTGCGGAGGGGAATCCTGCCTAGCATGACAGCGCTAGGTCGCCATCCAAGGGACGAGCCGCGGGCTTC
>CAYYPB010000085.1:0-8697 GCA_964473405.1 uncultured Planctomycetaceae bacterium | reverse complement strand
TACTCGGGTAGCGCGGGCGTCTCGCAGGTGGGATCACGGCCTTTGTGGCACCGGCGTCTCGCCGGTGTGATCACGGCCTTTGTGTCACCGGCGGGACGCCGGTGCCACAGGACTCCAAGTTCGACGACGTACAGCACCCAAGGAACCCTCGTCATGACGACGACCACGACGGCCCCGCCGGTCAATCTCACACCACGCCCCATCGACGCCACGCATCCGCTCGGATCGCGAGCCCGGGTGCTGCTGACCAGCGTGTTCGGCCCGTATGCCCAGGATGACGAGTACGGCAGCCGCGCGATCAACCCGATGGAGTTGTATCACAACCAGGTCACGCGCGTGCAGGGGCCGTTCTCCCTGCGGATGTTCCACCGCTCCTGGGGGATCATGATGATCCAGGCGAACATCGACGCCCCCAGCACGCTGCTGGACTTCCCCGACCTCGACCGCTTCATCCAGGAAATCACGACCAACGAGTACGACATCGTCGGCATCACCTCGATCATCCCCAACATCGGGAAAGTCGCCAAGATGTGCGAACTCATCCGCGAGCACTTGCCGAAGGCCACCATCGTCGTCGGCGGGCACGTGGCCAACAGACCCGACCTCAGCGAACGGGTCGATGCCGACCACATCGTCAAGGGCGAAGGCGTGCGTTGGATGCGCCGCTTCCTCGGCGAAGATGAAAGCCAACCCTTCAAACACCCGCGGATCCTCTCCGGCATCAATGCCCGCATCCTCGGCCTCAACCAGTCGCAAGAGCGGGGCGAAGTCGCCGCCACGCTGATCCCCTCGGTCGGCTGCCCCATGGGCTGCAACTTCTGCTCGACCTCGGCGATGTTCGGCGGCAAGGGCCGTTGCGAGCATTTCTACGAAACGGGCGACGAACTCTTCGAGGTCATGTGCGAACTCGAACGAGACATGGGCGTCCGGTCGTTCTTCACCATGGACGAGAACTTCCTCCTGCATCGCAAGCGGGCTCTGCGGCTGCTCGAGTTGATGATCGAACACGACAAGTCCTGGGCGTTGTACGTCTTCAGCTCGGCGAACGTGCTGGGCCTCTACAAGATCGACGAGCTCGTCCGCCTGGGCATCTCGTGGGTCTGGATGGGCCTCGAGGGAAAGGGCTCGCAGTACACCAAGCTCAGCGGCTCAGACACGCACGACCTGATCCGCACGCTCCAATCGCACGGCATCCGTATCCTTGGCTCGACCATCATCGGCCTCGAAGAACACACGCCGGAGAACATCGACGCCGCCATCGAGCATGCCGTCAGCCACGACACGGACTTTCACCAGTTCATGCTCTATACGCCGATCCCCGGCACGCCCCTGCACGCGGAGCACAAGGCCGCCGGCACGCTGTTGCCCGAGGGCGAGGTCGAAGACGCCGACACGCACGGCCAACACAAGTTCAACTATCGGCACAAACACATCAAGGATGGTCAGGAGACGGAGTTTCTCCTGCGAGCATTCCGCCGCGACTTCGAGGTGAACGGCCCCAGCATCATTCGCCTGACGCGCACACTGCTCAAGGGCTACCAGCGATACCGGAACCACCCCGACCGTGCCGTCCGCGACCGCTTCGCATGGGAGAGCCGCGAGATGGCCGTCGCCTACGCCGGCGTCCTCTGGGCCACGCGCCGCTGGTATCGCGACAATCCCACGATCAAGGCGAAGATCTCAAAGGTCCTTGCGGATCTCTACCGCGTGTGCGGCCTGAAGTCCCGCCTAGCCGCCCCGATCGTAGGCCGCTTCATAGCCCACAAGCTATCCAAAGAAGCCGCCCGGCTAAAGACCGGTTGGACCTGCGAGCCGCCAACGTTCTGCGAGAAAAAGCAGGCAGTTGCGGCGGCAATCGCCGGATAGAGCCACCCAGGCTTGAGATGACCATCGCCCGTCGGCCATGCCTGGCGCATGAGCACACTTGGATCTGCGGGTTCACCCTGTCCTGTGGCACAGGCGTCTCGCCTGTGGTTCCACCGGCGGGACGCCGGTGCCACAGAGAGGCGGATACATCGTCAATCCGCAAGACGAGGCGTGAAGGTACACCAGGACATGGTGCCGTGCCGGTGCCTCCGCGAATGATGATGTGGGCAGAACCTGCCGCGCTATGAGAACTGTCAGCCGCCGCCCGATAGGGACGACAAGTCACGTCCCGCAATCGCGGCCATCGCGGTCGTCAACAGAAACAAACAGAGCGTCTTGCGAATCATGTTCGTCTCCGTCAAGAGGAGACTCCGCCGAGTACGGTGGCTCGGAGTGCCAGGCCGTGCTGTCAACGTCTCTTGGTCGGCGGCCAGAAGACGTAGTCGTCGGAGGCGTCCGGGTCGTTCTTGTTCTTGTCTCCCCAACGACGATCGTGAACGCCGCCGTCGTCGATGCCATTCTCAGAGGCCGAGTAGAGCGTGAAGCCGTCGGCGGTCAGGCAATAGGCGAAATCACCACCGCTGAACGGGTCCGTTCTCACAGCATCGGCATAGTGCCGCGGCAGATCGTCCAGCGTGGCAGGCCAGTCGCCGGTCTGTCGCTTGTGCAGATGAATGGCATAGGTGAGTTGCGTCGCTCGCCGCGAGGCCTCGTGACGCACCGATAACTGATAGGCGCGAGACAAAGACGGCATCAGAATCCGCGAGACGTAGTTGTCCTTGACGTACGGTGACGTCATCTCGTCGATGTCGGCGGCTCTGACCTCCGGATAGCCGCGTTCGACCATCTCGGTGAACCTACGGTTGTATTCGATGAAGTTGTCGATGACGCCGTCCACCGCAGTGGCCGCGATCTCATCGGGCGTCGGCGCCTCCATGTGATCTCCCGGGCCGCCGAATAACTTGTTGAGCTGCCCGACGCGCTGCGGATTCAGCCTCGGCTCGCGACCCCCCTCGATCGGGCCGAACAGGTACTGCGTCATGTCCAGGCTCATCGCCAACTCGCCCGTCATCCACTGGGATGCCGGAGGCAGCGACTCATCTCGGTCGGCCAAGAGGTCGAGCGTCGCCTCGATCTCCTCGGCAGAGAAGACATCGTGCTCCAGCGCCCATCGGGCATGTTCTTCGACGAGATTGCGCTCAGCAAAACCGACGAGCATCTCGATCAGCGTATCGCCCTGCACGATGTGCGCGGCACTACTGAGGGACGTGTCGAAGGCATCGATCAGGGCGTCCGGGTCCGCCTGGCCGTCTTCCGCCCGCCAGGCTCGTGAGATCGCCTGTTTGACCATGCGACGATGGCCCGAGAGATCAGGCAACAACATGCCGATCATGAGGTTGTTCAACTGTTCGTCGCCATCCTTGCCCGATCCGTCAGGGGTCAGGCTGCCGTCGTCGTTAAACGACCCGAGTATGAGCGGACGCACGTAGTCACGATGCGTCGCCGCCTCGGCGTACAGGGCCGACAACTCCGCAGTCGCGTGGTAGGAGTCTTCCCATTCGGGATGATCCTCGGGATCCCAAGGTGCCGGCGGGCCCGTGAAACCCGCATCGTTGAGCATGCACTGGAAGTCGGGCAAATCCTCCATGTCGTGGGGCCGACCGTTGGCATCGAGCAGGAAGTCGGCGTAGTGGTCGTAAGCGTTGTCGGCGACGGAATCGAGATCGTGGCGATCCTGGAACCACTGGCGATAGTCGACAGGACGCTGGAAGTCGGGGATCGGCACGCCGGTGTCCGTGTATTCGTGGTCGTAATCGTCAGTGAACTCGCCAGCGACATCGCCAGCGAACGGCTCGGCGGCGGTGTCGTCGGTCTCGGCTGTTTCGTCCTCATCGGCCCAGGCGTCGTCCGCCGTATCCTCCGCAGCCAGAACGTCGTCGGACTCGAACCACCAGTCGTCTTCGGGAACTTCGACGACCTCGCCGACCGTCTGGCCGGCGGTTTCTTCGATGACGTTCGCGTCGGATTCCGTGAACTGGTCGCCCTCGATGTTCGTGTCTCGACGACGCAGGTGCGTACTCGGCGAGGGTTCGATGTACAGCATCAGAAATGAACCGTCGCCAAGGCGGACGACCGCGGGGTCCGCGCCGCCGGGAACCCGAAGGCCCGTGTCGCGTTTCCAACTCTCAGCGTCTGCAGACGTTGCCGACAGGATGCCGACGGGCGATGTGGCGTAGAACCGGTATCCGCCGTCAATCGCAAGCGCACAGCCTTGCGTGCCGGACTCGGCCGTGGGAACGTCGTCGAGACGATCGAATCGCCGGCCGGATGTCCCGAGGGCGTGGTAACGAATCCCTGACTTTCCTCGGCGGGTGCCGAACAGGTGGCATTTTGCGTCAACGTACAACACCACCAGGTCATCCACCGCCACGAGGCCGCCGCTCAGCTTCAAGCGTCCTCTCATGCGGAACGCCGGATCGCCGCTCGACTCGGCGCAGGACACCGCTCGGCGGCCTCGGCGGTCCTCACAGACGAACACAAGCCGCAGCCTCCCATCCGGCCTAACGGCGAGTGCCGGGCCTCGCGGGCGTCCCGCGCGGCGGGACAAGCCGCGAATATTGAGCGGTTTCGGATCGGTCCAGGTCTTGCCGTTGTCCTTCGAGATCGCCACGGCCAAGCCTCCGAAACGGCGTTGGTCCGTGCGGGGGTAGTGCTCGAAGACAGCAAGAAGATGTCCGTCGCGAAGGCGAACGAGTGTCGGTGCGGCGGCGAATCGGATGATCGGCTTGTTCGAAGTCTTGAAGGTCTGGCCGTCGGTCGAGCGGGCGAGATACAGTGCCGCGTTCCACGGACCCGGGTGCTTCGGAAACCAGGTGGGCACCGCAGGGGCGCTCGTGGGTTGCGTCGTCGCGGGCGAGGTGGTGGTTCCAACGGCCTGCCTACTCAGTGGGGTCGGTGACGGCGTTTCACGCGACGATGGGGAAGATCGGGTCACGCCGCTCGCGAGTGTCAGGGCGATCACGGCTACTGGGAGGTTCATGGCTCGACCTCTCGACAGCGGACACCACCCAGCCACGCGGAGCGTGCCGGGCCGAGAGCTCCACACGCGTCCGGCCGGCCAGAGTAGGGATCCGGCGGGGCACTTGGATTATAGTCGGAAGACGGCCCACGCCAAGAATCAACGCAACGCGAATCTTGCGGGAGGCCCATCGAATCCTGTGCAATCACGTTTTGGAGTCTGTCACGAGTGGTGCGGTCTTACGGGACACAGCGGGGCAAGGCTGTGTCGCCCCCCACCCGCAAGACCCGGGGGCCTGGGAACGTAACCGGATTGGGGCCTCATCGCCTCTTGGGTTCGTGCTTGCGGAGGATGTCGATGAGTTCCTGCATGTCCGACGCGATCGGCGCGACCAACTCGAGCGGCGTTTCGAGGATCGGGTGCGTCACGATCAACCGATGCGCGTGGAGCATCTGACGTCGCCAGCGCGGCTCGTCCGAGTCGTCCTCGCGGGCCGTGACATTCCTGAGCGAGACATGCCGGCCGCCGTAGAACGGATCGCCCACGATCGGATGGCCGATGTGCGACATGTGTATGCGCAACTGGTGCGTCCGGCCGGTCTTGGGGAATAGCTCGACCAGGCTGAACCCGCAGAATCGCTCTCGTACGCAGTAGCGCGTGACGGCCTCTTTCGTCAGCTTCTTGGCGAACCGCGCGCCCAACCGTTCGGCGAACCCGGTTGCCACATAGCGATCGTGGACGGTCGGATGCTGGCCGATGGGCACGTTGATGACGTCTTCGTCAAACCCCGGCTGGCCGTGGACGATTGCCCAGTAGACCTTCTTTGTTTCCCGTCGCTCGAATTGCAGGGAGAGCCGCCAATGCGCCTCGTCGGTCTTCGCGACGACCATGACGCCCGTCGTGTTCTTGTCCAACCGATGCACGATGCCGGGGCGGAACGGATCGCCCGTCGCGGCCAGCGAACTCGAGTAGTAGGCCATCGCGTTGGCCACCGTGCCCATTTGGGAGCGCCGCGCGGGGTGCGCGATCATGTCCACGGGCTTGTTAATCGCGAGGAGGAAGTCGTCTTCGTACACGATGTCCAGCGGGATGTTCTGAGGCGTGACCTCGTAGGGCTCGGGCTTGGGGAAGACCACGTCGATGACATCGCCGGCGCCCATCTCGTAGCTGTTCTTGGTGGGCTTGCCGTTGACCGTGATCTCGCCGCGTTTGATCTGGCGTTGAATGACCGTTCGCGAGACCTTTCGGAAACGACCGTTGAGGTACTTGTCCAGGCGTTTTCCAGGCATCTTGCGGCGGATGACGATTCGCGCACGCTCCTCGCCATCGGTCGATGGGTCGAGTTGCTCGACGGTCTCGGCGTCACCCTCGCCGGCGACCTGGGCGGAATCGGACTTCGGGTTTGTCTGTTCGTCACACATGGAGCATCGATGCAGGGTCTATGGAAATGTGCGGAGCATCAGCCTGGCGCGGCCCTATCCTCGCGACGGGGTGGTGGCCGGAATCGCCGCTTCCGCGGCACCGGCGACGAGATCGGGCAACTCCGGCGCGAAGTCGGCGCTCGGGGGCTTCCCGTCGGGCACTGACTCGCCGCGCGTCATCCACCGCGTGTTCCTCAGGGTCAGCGCCGCATACGGAAGCACCCAGGATAGGCAGCCTATCCAGAAAACGTTGTAAACAAGCAGCCAGACCCAATCGCTATCCCGCTCGTTCCTGTAGTACACGGTCGACATGATGAGAGAGAACAGCAGCATGACGCCCACGTATCGCAGCACGAAGCCGTCACTCGTCGCCAAGAGCCCCACGCTGTGGGCGATCAGCAGCGGCGGCATCACCAACGAAAAGAGAACGAGGACCATATTCAGCCGGAACACCTGGAGATGCCGCTCGCGGAAGCGCGTGAACATGAACCGCCACAGCACGAGCGTCTCGCGAATATTGCTACGCGCCCAGCGAAGAAACATGTTGGCCATATCGACATAGCCGTGCGGCACGCGGCTCCAAACGACGGCATTGCCCTGATAGGCCGTTAGGCAACCCTCGCGGAGCAGCAGATTCGTCATCGAACGGTCTTCGCCTGTCGAACAGGGCAAGCCCAGGAACGACTGTTCCAGCCACTCGTCGGCGATGCGCCGAACGGCATCCGCGCGATACACGCTCAAGGCGCCGGGCGTGCAGAATACACCGCGAAACTCGTTTTGATAGGCGCGAACAAACTTGAACGAGAGGCTGAAATAGACCTTCAAGAATCGCGTGATCAGATTCTGACGCGGGTTGAGCACCTGCACGCACCCGGCGACGCAGCCGATGTCAGGATCGAGAACCAGCGGCGTCACGGCATTTCGCAGCGCGTCGGGCTCCAGCACGCTGTCCGAATCGATCGTGACGAAAACATCCCCTCGAGCTTGTTTGAATCCGTCGTATAACGCTTGCCGCTTGCCCATGTTCTTCGGCTGGCGGAGCGTGGTGATGTTCAGGTTGTCGCCCGCTTCGCGGACGGCCGAGATGATGTGAGACCATGTGTCGTCCGTACTTCCGTCGTCGATGACGATGATCTCGAGGCGATCGGCGGGGTATCGGCTTGCCGCAGCCGAGAGGACGGAGTAGCGAACGAGCTCGCCCTCGTTGAAGGCGGGAATCACCAGCGTCACCGAAGGCAGGTCCGCGTCATCCACGGATTCCATCGGGCAATAGCGTCGCCAGAGCATCAGCCGCCAGATCAGCGAGACGAAGACCACCGCCCCATAGCACATGGCGACAGTCCAGGTCGCCATGCCCAGCAGCGTTTCGTCCGAGATGCGGTGGAATCGCCAGAAGTCGGACAGCATCAGGGTCCAAGCCAGGACCATCGCCGCCGTGACCACGAGGGTCGCCTTGATCCATCGTTCGCTGCGACCCCAACACGTCGGCATGGGAGGCAGGGCCGCGTCGCCAGGGCGAGCGGATGATGTCGCGGAAATCCGCCGCGGGTCGGCACGTCGATCTGTCGTCTCTGGCCGAGACTGGAAGAAGCTGACCAAGTTTTCTCTCGCTCGATTAGATCCCAGGCGTGTGTGCCCACCGATCTTAGGAACTCCACCGCGCGACATCAACCGCTGCCGGGGCCCAGATCTACTGGGCAGATTCTCCGTCGCCGCCTCTGATCAGCGGCGCGTGCAGTCCGCCCCATGATAACCTAGACCCACCCCATCGGCGAAGGTTGGCCCGTTGCGTCGGTGCGTGGACTACCGGACGGCGTACTCGTCACTTGCGGCTAAGCCGTCCGCCTCGGCAGTGTCCGGGGCTGATGCTCGGCTTCCAGGCGACCCTAGCCTGCGATATAGTGGGTCGGATGTCCAGCGGCGAACCAGGGCGTTCTATTCAGGGAAATTCAGTCGGAAAGCCACCGTTCTTCTCGGACGAAGCCGCAGCCGTGACTCGAGGCCATCACGGCGATCTGCTGGTCGTCGTCGGGCTGCTGTTGATCGCCACGCTGATAAGCGGTTCTTTCTATCCGCGATGGGTCAACGCCGCCGGTGTGCCGGACGCCGCGTCGGCCCCGCGATTGGCAGCGGGCATCGACCCAAACACGGCCCGATGGTACGAGATTGCACAACTCCCCGGCATCGGCGAAACCGTTGCCAAACGCTGGGTTGCCCATCGACAGAAGCACGCCGGGGATCGGCCGGCATTCATGAGGCCGAGCGATCTGACGCGCATCCGGGGCATCGGCGACCGAACACTCCGTCGAATCGCGCCGTTCCTCCGATTCTCAGAGCCGAGAAACTATGAGCGTGTCCTCCCAGGCGGATAATCGACCCAGGTTTGTTTAC
>CAYYPB010000084.1:6541-8762 GCA_964473405.1 uncultured Planctomycetaceae bacterium | reverse complement strand
GATGCGTGGTGGCAGCGCGCCGCCGAGTCGCACGACCGCGTCTATTCTTCCGATCCGTTCAACTACGTTCGGCGGGAGGAAACGACCGACGGCTCCTCCGCACCGGCCACCCTGGATATCGAAGACGATCCTCAACACAGCCGACTGGCCGCGGCTCTCGTGTGATCGTCCGTCGTGTCAAGGCCGACAGTGTCGGTCGCGAGCATGCGCAGTCCCTCGGCACGGCATCTCTCCTCGAATGCAGTCTGGCAAGTGAATGCAGACCCTCCGAGCCTCCTCGCCGCTTCCGTGGTCACCAGGGAACTGCGCACGGGCAGACGCTTCACCTCTCTGAACACGAGTTCGTCCGGTTCCAGATCGTCGGGCTTTCCGATGACCTCGCAGTCGGAGTATGTGAATGCTTGAACCAGATCCTCCATCCAGTTTCCAGACATCGGCGTGCCAGGCATCCAGGAGAACACGAGATCCGCCTTCGTGCATTCGAGCGATTGGTCAATCGAATTGGCCAAGGGCCTGCCGTTCAGCGAGCAAGCAGCGCGACCGTGTACTCTCTCGGCGAGTTCAGTCGTTGGAACGAGCCACAGTGGATCGACAGCGGAGCAGGACTGCGCCGCGAGAAACCGCTCACCCTCCTCGACTTCCCTTAGACTGCGGACCGGCATGAGGCAGACCACGGACGTGTCCTGGACGACTTGTTCACGTCCCAGCACCGATAGAATCTGAGAAAAGCGATGGGCGTAAGTATGCTCTGCCATGACATGACGCAGCGCCCGCACGACTGCCCGATTCCTGAATCGCTCGTCCTCGAGCAGGCGTCTCAAGTGTCGTTGCGTGTCGGACGCGGTTTCGCATAGGAACACGGAGCCCCCCGGAAAAAAATCGTCAACCGCAGGCGAGTATCCGCTGACGAGGGCCGTGGCGCATCCCGCGATCTCGAATACACGTCTCGCGCACATCGTGCGGCTGTCTTGGACTGAATTCACATTCAGACAAACGTGATATCCTCTGCACGCTTTGATCGTATCGAGATACGACAGGCCACCCCGGATTGCGGATCTGAATGCATCCGGCCACTGGTAGTTCTGAGCACCCGGTCCATCGTAGTGGTGCATTCGATCGTAGATGTGCAGCCCGAACTCCAGCGCAGGCACCAGGACATGCTCCGCGGCCGTACGCCTGCCATCGTGCTTATGGGCGTACCATGTGCCCGCGAAGAACACCCTTCCCAATTCACCTCCACGACGATCCAGGGGGTTGTGAATGTGAGGCTGTGCTGCGAACGGCAACACGAAACACCGATCATGCCCTGTCAAGTCCTGATAACGGCCAACGCTGCCTTCATCCGTCGTGAAGATGAAATCAAACCACTTGGCAGTCTCGCAGAAGTGTCGGAAGTTCACCGGATCCTCCTTGTTCCAGAAGACCGTCGGGATTCCCTTCCGTTTGCAGTAGTGTACGATGTCTCGTAGTGGCCCGTCGCCTTCTCTTCGCGAGTGTTCCACGAGGTGTCGCCACTCACCATTGACACCGCGCCAAGCCGATTCGACAAACAGGAAATCTGGCTCCACCGCGGCGAGTTCCTCACGCCATGCGGGCTTCGTGAGTTGGAACAGAGACGTCTCCGGAGAGAAGCACTCGTAAGAGAACTCATCCAGGATGCAGGCCACGCGGAGATCGTTGCGAGACGAGCGTCCCATGAGGGATCGCGGATCGGCCGAGTTGGCAGTTCGGGCGATCGCCGGTAATCGCTTGGCTGTGCCGTTGCCGCCCGGTTGCGTGTTGCCTTGATCTTCCGCGCCGTCGCGTGCGGCAGCGTGCAGGGTGCGTGCGATGCGTTCTGTGGCATTCAGAACGGCAGGGGGTTGGGCCGTCGTCTCTGCTGTCGGCACGTCTGCATTGGTAGGAGGAGCAGGGGGCCGGGCGCCTGGTTCTCCTTGCTCGCTTTCCTTCCTGGCACGCCGGCGTGAGACGCCTTCGCTGAAAAGACGCACTACGCGGTAGGGCAGAATCAAGGTGTCTCGAATTGCATCGTAGGAATTCACCAAGGCGCAGCCCAGACGATATCGCACTTCGTTCTCGCGACACTTCAGGATCTGCTCGACGTTCTGTAGGGAGTGCCGTAGCTTGGTGGATCGGCCTTCCGCCAACTGCCGTGCCGTCCTCTGTTTCTTGAGCTCCGCCGCCGTGCTGCGCTGCTCGCCCTCCTTGGTGCGCAGCGTCT
>CAYYPB010000084.1:0-6441 GCA_964473405.1 uncultured Planctomycetaceae bacterium | reverse complement strand
TTCTTGAGCTCCGCCGCCGTGCTGCGCTGCTCGCCCTCCTTGGTGCGCAGCGTCTTTCGCAGGCCCTCGGATTCCTTGTTTACGACGCCGATCGTGCGATGTAGGCGTTCAATCGAGTGCGTGAGTTTCTCCTCTCTTGCGCTGGCCGCTCGAATCGACGCATGTAGATCCTTGGTGGTCTCTTCAAGCTCGCGGGACTTCGCGTGTTTGGAATCGAGTTCGTGATGCAGTTCTTCAATGGACTCTCGGAGCGTCTCGATCGTCTGATCTCGGTTCGACAGTTCGCGATCCCGAGCATCTAGAGACTCCCCGAGTTCCTTCGTGGTTGCTCGCAGGGCAGCGAGCTCCTCATTCAGTTCCTGAATCGTTGTGTGATTCGCGGAGATTTCGGCGTCCGATTCCCCGGCGGATGCTCGGAGCGTCTCGATCGTCTGATCTCGGTTCGACAGTTCGCGATCCCGAGCATCTAGAGACTCCCCGAGTTCCTTCGTGGTTGCTCGCAGGGCAGCGAGCTCCTCATTCAGTAGCAAGCTGTCCTTCGAACGCAAGGCCCTCGCCTGTTCGTTCGCCGTCTGATGCTTGGCCTGAAGTGCTGAAAGCCTGCTGTCGAGCTTGTCTTTCGTCGTCGCGTACTCGCGGTGTCGACGTGCCTGGAGTGCCGCGAGCGACGTGTCGCAGCGCGTCTGCCAAGCCTGCAATCGCACAGGGTCCGGCGGACAGCGCGGCTGCCCACCGAGGGGTTTGACCGCCTGCGAGCAGAGATAGCGGTCGTTGACAACGGCGATCTCCTGGACATCGAAGTGCTCGCCGAGCAATTCCAGAAATCCCGCCAAGTAGAAGGTGCGCTTGTGGTCGTGATGCGGGTGGTAGCCCAGCGGAACCGAGACCAGAATCCGGCCTTCCTCAGCAAGACAAGCTGACAAATGTCTAAGTAGATGCGACGGTCTCGTCAAGTGCTCCAAGATTTCCCCGAGGATGATCGTGTCGAAGGAAGACGGCTCGAACGACATCGCCAGTGCATCAGAGACCTCAAGCCGGACGCGGTCCCGCACTTGTGGAGGCTCGTCCCCGAGCGCCTGCCGTGCGACGGTGATGGCGGCTTCGTTCGTATCGACGCCGACGACGTGCGATCCCTCACGCGCCAAGAGAATGCAGGTGATTCCCTGGCTGCAGCCGACATCGAGGACGTGTTGTCCGGAGGCGCGCCTGCACAACCAGTGGATGCGATCCCGGCATGCCGCCTGCGTCTCGGCGCTGCTGACGCGTCCATGGTAGCAATCCAGAACTCGATCATTCTCAGGCATGGCGTGGCTCCCGGTGTGTCAGCTCTTCCGCCCGCAGTGCGTTCCTTCGTCTCCGATATGGGTAGCCCATGCGCCAGCGACCCGGCGTTTACCGCGAGCTGGACGCGTCGTCTCGGCCGTCAGCCGCCGTCTCTGGACGGCGAGTCTGCCCGCGAAGCGTCACCGTCATGCTAAGGGCACGAAGCCCCCGCGTCAAGAACGCTGATTCATCCGTAAGAACCCCAAATCGCCAGAAGCGGCCCTGGCGATAGCGCCAGAGGGAGTGATTTCGCCGAAAACGGAGTTTCTGCGAGAGAGTCAACCCCATTGACTGCCGCCCTCGCCTCGCCATACGGACGCCATTGCCTCAGTCTGGCTGGATACGCTGGATTTGTGATTGCATGGACTTGATCGTCACGGTCCCTTGGCCGGTGACTTCGAAGGTTGGCGTGACGTGTCGCGGTGCGCCCTTGGTGTAGAGCCCGATCTCGTTGATGCCGTTTTGCAGCCGGATTCGCAGAGGCCGTTCTTGCTCGTCGGTATCATCGCCCGTGGGGATGACGAGAACGCAGTCGACGGTGAGGCCGTCCGTTACGACGAGGTCGATCTTCAACCGGCATCGGCGGCGAGCCGGCAACTCCAGGTGCTGTGACGCGCCTGGGCCGTACTCCGGCGTGACCAGGATCGCGTCCTCGGTCTCGTCGTCGATCGTGATATCCAACCGTCCATTCTCGCTACGAGAGATATCCGCGGTATCCTCGGAGACCTGCCAACCGGTCGTCGTGGCGAGCAGATCGCGGACCGGCTCGCTCTCGACGCTGACCGGCCGGACATTGACGCGGTAGGTGTCGATGATGGCTTTGGCCTTGGCGAAGTACCGGCGGCCGGCCATCTGGTTGTTCGTGAGGCGATGCGCGACCTCCTTCGTGCGGGTCTTGTACACGCGGTCTTGCCGTGCCGTGAGGGACGGCACCAGCTCATATCGACCGACGCCGACGATGCCCAGGCTGTCGGGTTCGGTGCAGGCGAAAGTCAGGGCGTCGAGGTACACGACGTTCCTGGGGTTCCGATCCGGCGGCGGAGCGCGGAGGGCCAATCGGTTCGCCAAGGCCGGATGCAGGAGTTGGTCAAAGCTCTGCACGCAGCCCGATCTCACCGATAGTTCGATCTCGCGGAGAATCTCGATGTAGTGGAATCCACCGCCGGCGAGTAGGCGGTCGATCCCCACAGTTTGCAGGTCCCTGGACATGATCACGTTGTCGGGTCGTTCGGCGTAGTCTTCTCGCGGCAGGCCGCGATACCAGATTTGGCCGACGCGCGAGGCGATCTGCCGCGAGACGACGATCTGATCGGCTTGCTGCCGATTCGCGTCGTGGATGGCGGCGGCGGTGAGCTTCACGAAGTCCGTTCGGTAGATTCTGCCCGCCTTGTGATCGACACCCTGCAAGTGAAACAGGGGAATGAGGACAAACACCGCGGCCGCGGCACCTCCCAGCGCGCGGCGCGGCCGGCCCGGGCGCAGCCGTTTGCGGAAGAACTCGACGCCGCGCGAGAGCGTGATTCCGAAGACGGCGATCAGAAACGGAAACGCCGGGATGTAGTACCGGGCCTGGATGCGCGGAGGGTAGTAGTGCTTGTGGCTGTAGGTTCCCCAGGTCAGGTAGGCGAACATCCACAGGCCGAGCAGCAGCAGCGGCCAGCTTCGCTTCTTCGACAAGGCGTAGGCGACCAACACCAGGGCCAGCAGCACGAGCTCCGCCGTCGAGTCGTACGGATAGAACTCCGGCGTGAGTCGGTCTCTGGCAGCCTCAAGACGTTTGATGGGATCGTAGCCGCCGTCGCGGTGGAAGTTTCGGATCGACTGCATGTCGTCTTCCTTGTTCACCCAGGCGAGCCGGAAGAATGGTCGGCCGACGAGATGGGACAGCAGCTTGTACTCTGCGCCGAAGACGAGGAAGAAACCGATGGCGAAGGGAGCGCCCGTAATGATGGCGCGCCCGATCCAACGGGGTGGAGGACTGCTGGGCGGAGCGGGGGGGCTCTGTGGTGCCGGCTCCACATCGGGCGGCGTGTGTTGTGCGGCGGTCGCCCTGGGCCGGTGGCGAATCTCCGTCATCAACCACGCGAAGAAGTAGAACGCCAACGCGGGCAGTGCGGCTTCCTTCGCCATATAGGAGAATCCCACGAGGATGCCTGACAGCAGCATCCAGCAGGCGGCGACGAACACTCGGCCGCGAGCCCTGGCGCGATAGACGTTGAGAAACGCCATCAGCGACAGGACGAGGAAACACGTCAGGGGTAAGTCGGGGTAGATGCCGGACGCAACGATGATGAACAGAGGGAAGGTCGCGGTGACGTAGGCGGCGATGATGCCGGCGAGCCGGTTGCCCAGCCTCTCGGCTAGCAAGTAGGTCAGCAGAACCAGCCACAGATGGAAGAAGATGTAGGAGCTGGCCATTGCTTGGACGTCGAATCGGCAGAGGCTTCCGACGAGGACGTTCCAGCCGAGGACGGTGAGTCGAGTGTGTCCCAGCAGCGGCTCGCCGAGATGGCCGGTCTCGGCGACGCGCGCGGCCCCCGTGAAATAGATCCGGTCGTCGCTGGCAAAGAAACCGTTGAAGAAGAACAGATCCAGCGTGACGCAGACGAGGCAGATCGCGGCGAGCAGAAGAGCGCATCGCTTCTTCGTCAGCCACTGCTCTTCGCAGGGGGCGATGTTTCGTTCCTGATGGTGTTCAGTCAATCGTCCATCCCAATTCGGGTCCAAGCGGCATCGTCCGATGTTCCGACTACGGCGGGCCAGTGTACGCGCGGTCGATATCCGCTTCAACATAACAGCACGCGGCTGGACCGCGTCTGCTTGACATCCCATCGGGCCGTGGGCATGATTCGAGGCGAGCCCGCGGTCGCGTCGACCCGTTCGGCTCGAAAGCGGATTGTCCGGGGCGAGGCTATGAGGTCGGTCAACATGGCGCGAGGGGAGGATGCGGCAAAGCCACTGCGGTCGATGTCCACCGTGCGCTGGGCCCTGGGGTTGGCCGTCGTGCTGTCGGTCGGGCTCGATCTGTTCTTTTTTACGGGCTACTACGCCAGCGACGACATCGGCTACGCGGCGGCGGCCGAGAGCATTCTTCAGACGGGCCGCCTGCCGGATCGCATCGCGCTGAGCATGAATCGCCTGACGGTGGTGGGTTGGAACACGTTCGTGGGGGCGACCGTCAGCCGAAACGTGCAGGTGATCGCTGCGTCGTACGTCCTGCATCACCAGATTCTCATCCTGCTGACATTCTTGCTGGGCCGGCGGCTGTTCAACTGGAAGGTGGGGTTGATCGCGGCCTATTGCATCGCGACGCTGCCGATGCTCATCACGTCCAGCACATGCATCCTGCCCGATGTGATCCTGGGCAACTGCTTCGTCCTCACGTTGTACGCGTTCGTTCGCGGGCTCGATGCGCGGGATGATCCCTCGCCTTGGCGCGCGCGGCGTTGGCTATTGCTGGCCGGCATCGTCGTCGGCCTGGGCTACATGGCCAAGGAATCGGCCTTGGTGGCCTTGCCGTTCTATCTCGTGTTCTGGCTGATCCGTGACTTCCGGCGACCGAGTATGGCGGCGGTCAGTCGCGGGGCCATGTTCGCCGTCGGGTTTTTCGTGATGCTAGGCGCTGAGACGGCGGCGCTGTCCTATCTCGCCGGGCGAACCTACGTGCGTCTGGCTTGGACCGCCGACGACCTCGACCCGGGCGACCGGGCTCACATCGGCCGCTACGGCGTTGATCCCATTGGGCGAATGCAGTGGGTAGACACTCGGCTGAACAGCGACAGGGTGCAGGTCGGTCTCAAGATGTTGATGATCGCGAGCATCGTCTTGTTTCCATTCGTCTGTCGGCGCCGCTGGGTCGTCTATGCCTTCGCGCTGTGGTTGTTCATCTATCTCACGTTTGGCACAATGCGGTGGACGGAGTATCTGCCGCCCAGTATCAAGGCCCGGTACTATATTCCGACGGCACCTTTCTTCTTCGTGATCTACGCGGCCGTGATCGTCGCGCTGCTGGATCGTCTGCAACGCAGGCTTGCCATCTCGCATTGGCGGCGACCGATTCTCTGGGTGGTCATCGCCTTCTTGATTGTCTATCCGTTGACCGGCCTCGGCGGGCCCAACCGATTGGCGGGCCGAATCTACCGCGCCGATATTGTCGACGGTACGGGCCAGGCCCTCCGTCATGTGGCGAGCGGCGATGGCCTCCCCACGGGCGTGTCCAAATACCTGTCCTATCGTGCCGTGCATCCGCTGCAGTATGGAACGGAGCAATCCCCGGTCATCGCCTATCCGCAGCTCGGCGAACCGCGGCGTGTGGCGTCGCTAGTGAGGAGGCCGCGTTTTCGGTTCATTCTGCTCAATCCCGATCAGTCCGCCTACATGGACAAGTCTCACTCGGCGTTGGGGCCGCTAGATTGGGTGCTGCGCCGGCTCGTGCAACAGGGATCCACGGACGGGCCGAGTGCTTCCGATGGGGAGAACGTCTGGTCGCTGGGCTCCGCGCCGCCGGCCTCGGCGATCTTCGAAGGCCGCGAGTTGACGGTTCGTCACATCGATCGGTTCCAGTCGTTGCCGACGCGCACGGCCAAAGTGGCGGCTGCGCTATGGCGACAGGCGGATGAGGCCGCGCCCGAGCCGGATCGGCACGCGAAGGCGGTTCTGCTGCTGGAAGTCGAGTCGCGGCCGATCGCGGTCGATGGCGGTGCGAGGCTGGACGGGCGCGAGATCAAGCCTGCTGCCCGACAGTGGCGCCTGATCGGTGCCGTCGGCGACGTACGCACCCAGAAGCTCGACGATGGCGAGTTCTGCGTGACGACGTCGGGCGGCGACGGCGAGGCCATCTGGCTCGTGCCTCAGCATGAGGGACACGGCTGGTTGGACGGCGCTAGCGGCGAAGCGCGTCTGGATCTAACGCTCGATGTGAAGATGCCGGCCGCGATGAAGGTGGCGTTGGCTATGCGGCCCAGGGGCGACACCGAGCCGGTGGCGGGGCCGTATCACGCGATGCGGCCCGGCGCGAACCACATGCGCCTTTCTCGCGATGAGGTCTTGCCGAGGAGCGTTCCGGCGATCGAGCTGACAGGCAGCGGTAGGTTCTTCCTGCGCCGCTTGGTGGTGAGC
>CAYYPB010000083.1:0-8879 GCA_964473405.1 uncultured Planctomycetaceae bacterium | reverse complement strand
GCGTCGAGTCGACTCGTCCGTGTGTCACGCTCTCCGTTGTTGAGTCTCAGCGCATCCGGCTGCCCACACAGGTCGCCAGCGGTCTCGTCGCCGTTTGCTACGTTCTGGACGAGCCGACGATCGGCCTGCATCCGCGAGACAACGCCCGGCTGATCGAGACGATGCGTCAGCTTGTCGCGTTGGGCAATACGGTACTCGTGGTCGAACACGATGCGGAGATGATCCGTGCGGCCGAATGGGTGGTCGACATCGGTCCGGGTGCCGGCGCTCATGGCGGTCGCGTTTTGGTCAACGGCCCGCGCGAAACGCTGTTGAGCTCGAAGGAGTCCGTGACGGCGGCCTATCTTCGCGGCGATCTGGCGATTGATATGCCAGGTGATCGACGAACTTTCTCGAAGCGCGACGTGATCGAGGTTAGGGGTGCTGCCGAGAACAACCTTCAATCGATCGATGTTCGTATTCCGCTGGGCGTCTTCACTTGCGTGACTGGCGTTTCCGGGTCTGGCAAGTCGACGCTGGTGAATCAGACGTTGCTGAGGGCGTTGAAACGCCGGCTCTACCGTTCGTCTGATCGCGCCGGTGCGCACGAGCGGATCGTCGGCGCCGGCCGAATCGACAAGGTTATCCAGATCGATCAGTCTCCCATCGGCCGCACGCCGCGGAGTAATCCGGCGACGTACACCGGCGTTTTCGAAAAGGTACGCGACCTATTCGCCAAGACGCGCGAGGCGAAGATCCGCGGCTACACCGGCGGGCGGTTCAGCTTCAACGTCAAGGGCGGGCGCTGCGAGGCCTGTCAGGGGCAAGGCACGAACCGCATCGAGATGCACTTTCTGCCGGACATCTTCGTGCGCTGCGCGGAGTGCAAGGGCACGCGCTACAACCGCGAGACGTTGGACATCCGCTATCGCGGCCGGTCGATTGCTGACGTGCTGGCGATGCGCGTCGAGGATGCGTTGACGTTCTTCGACAGCTTCTCGGCGATCAAGTCACTGCTTTGCGCGCTCAACGATGTCGGCCTCGGCTATATCACGTTGGGGCAATCGGCCAACACGCTGTCGGGGGGCGAGGCGCAGCGCATCAAGCTCGCGGCCGAGTTGGGCAAGTCGGCCGCCGGCCATACGCTCTACATTCTCGACGAACCGACGACGGGTCTTCACTTCGCCGACATTCACAAACTTCTCGAAGTCCTCAACCGCCTGTGCAACCTCGGCCACAGCATGCTCGTCATCGAACACAATCTCGATGTCATCCGGCAGGCCGATTGGATCATCGACTTGGGGCCCGAAGGCGGCGAGGAAGGAGGCCGAGTCGTCGCGATGGGAACGCCAGAGGACATCGCGGCCCATCCGACGAGCCACACGGGGCGGTACTTGCGTCCGCTGGTTCGATAGGCGGGGCCGGCGTCTCCCACGACCTTGTCCCGCTGCGTTCCGGCTGGCCGTGCCGCGCAGTGCTGTTGAAGCCTCTTTCCATTGCGGTCCGTTGCGGGCTTGGGGCGTCTTGACGTCTGGCGTCTTGGCGTTTTTTTGGTACTCAAAACCTTGGCATGGGCTCATTGGGTCCGTTATACTGTTGGCCACAGGGAAGTTATGGGGCTCAAACCCCGCCGGGCTCGGACCAGGCGTCCGACTGTTGAGCGAACAACTGAGAGGAGAGAAAGTGGCCCTGCGCGTCAAATGCAAGTGCGGCAAATCGCTGAAGGTCTCCTCCAAGCTGGCGGATAAGAGGATAGCCTGCCCAGGCTGCCAACGCCCGTTCCGCATTCCGGCCACCAAGTTCGAAGCCAAGCGAGCGAAGGCCGCGCGATCGGCCGCCTCCGGCTCGGTCGCCAAGGCTCCAACGCGACGAACGCCCGCGACGCCCAAGTCTTTCAATAATCCAACCGTCGCCGCCGGGCCTGTGCCGGCGAGTCTGGACGATGAGCTTCTAGGCGATCTGTCCGGCGACTACGACGAGTCGCAAAGCGACATTCTCACGGAGTTGGACGTCGACGCCTCGCAGTCATTGACGACAGGCCTCGCACCCGAGGCTGTTCTCGTGGAGGCGGCCGCGCCAGAACTCAGCTACGCGCGAAGCGAACATCGCATGCCGGCGAGCCGTCGGCTGGCCGATCCGATTCAGGGCCCACAGCGCGGTTTCTGGGCCGACGCATTTCGGAGCTTCATCTATCCCGTCGCCAGCGGCGGCAACGCCCTTACGCTCGTCATCGTTTGTATCATCGCTTCGCTCCCGACCCTACTCATCAGCGTCTCTGTCGTGTCCATCATGGCTTGCTTCATGTTCATTGCCAGCCTTTGCATCTTCGGTTGGCTTGCGGCGCTGTACTTCTCGGTGATTCAGGACACGGCCGTTGGATCCGAGGATCTGCCTGGGATCAAGATGGAGTCCGGTTTCGTGGATGACATCTTGAAGCCGGGCCTCAAGTACATCGGTGCTTTCGCGGTGGTTCTGGCGCCCGCCGCGCTGTTGGCCATAGCCATCGCCGCGGGCAGCCTGCCGGTATCGTGGAACTGGATGATTCTTGCCTGGGCGGTCGGCGGCATTTTTCTTCTGCCCATGTCGCTATTGATGTTCGCTTTCGATGCCCTGGGGATGATGTTCAGGCTCGACCTGATCTTCACGACGATCTTTCGGTCCATCGGACCGTACCTAGCCATCTGGCTCTTGCTGCTGATCGTCGGCGTCGGCCAAGTCGCAACGACAGTCGGCGCTGAGTTTCTCGACAAGGTCTTCCCCTCCGCCATGTTGAGTACATCCCTGACGCCCGTCCTGGCGACCATCGGCGGCCAGCTCGCGCTCATCGCGTTGGGCGTTTACTTCAACATCGTCTCGATGCGGATCATCGGCCTGTACTACCTCCACTTCAAGAAGCGGTTCACCATCGTCATGGAGTAACCGGCTGCCGTCTGCGACGTCCTAGCGCTTCCCGCTGGGGCGCGGCTAAACGAGGGTGGCGGACGAGCGTCCGTGGGGCCGGTGCCCGAACCGTGCTATAATCCGCGTTGACGACAGCTTCTGATCCGCTCGCTAGGGGACGGTACTTGGATATCCTCGCCGTACAGGGCGTGCCGCCGATGGCACGTCGCAACTATCTCATCGAAGCACGCCACGTCATGCTCTGGGGCGCGTTCGCCGGCATGTTCGAGGGGTCCGTCTCTTCCATCATCGCGGCCAAGACTTTCGGCGCCGGCCCCTGGCTCATCACGATTGTGATGTCCTCGCCGATGTTCGCCAATCTCTTCGGCTTGGTCTGGGGGACCGTTGCCACAGGCCGTCGCAAGCTCCCTCTGTTCATGGGCCTCGCCACCGGCGCCGTCGTCATGATCGCGTCGATCGGCCTGACGCCGTCGAGTCCCTTGGGCGGCTGGGTCTTTGCGGGCCAGATCGTGCTGGCGCGCGTCCTGCTCTCCGGCTGCATGACGGTGCGTTCGGCACTGTGGAAACACAACTACCCGACGGCCTCGCGCGGCCGCATCGCCGCGCGGCTGCAGATTGCCCGATTCTCGCTCGGCATCGCCACCGTTGCGCTCGCGCTCATGGCCTACGACGTGAGCCCTGGCACATACATCTACCTCTATCCGGCTGCCGCGCTACTGGGACTGCTCGCCGTTCTGGTGATTCGCCCGATGCACGTTCGCGGAGAGAGGACGGAACTCGCCCTGCTCGCCCGACAGCGAAGCGAGCCGGGCCCATCGCCGCGCGGCGGGCTGCGCGGCACCGTGCAATCGGCGTTCGATGTTCTGCGGAACGATTCTGACTATCGCCGGTATCTGCTGGGGATGACGCTGCTGGGTTCGGCGAACATCATGGTCATGCCGCTGATGACGATCATCATCACGAAGCAGCTCATGCTGTCATATTTTCACAGCGGAAACCTGCTCGAGGTGTTGCCGCGCCTGCTGATGATGGGATCGCTCGCCCCTTGGGCGGGGATGTTCGACCGCGTCGGCGTGGTTCGGTTTCGCGTCATCAACGCCTGGGCGTGGACCGGTTTGAGCGTTTTCGGGGGCCTGGGCGCAGCGATCATCTATTACGTGCCCGACTATCTCGACTCCGTTCCGGTTTTCGTGACGGTTGTCTCACTGATCGGGTTGGCGCGGCTGTGCGAGGGTCTCGGCAAGGGCGGCGGTGCGATCGCCTGGAACATCGGCCATCTGCATTTCGCCCGCAGCGCTGATGCTGAAATCTACATGGGAACGCATGTGTTCCTGACGGGCGTTCGCGGGCTGATCATGCCGTTTGTGGGGACGTTTCTCTACTTGAGCTACGGCCCCCTCGCCTTCGTCGTGGCCACGGCGCTCGCGTTGTCCGGCATTCTGACGTTTGCGTCGCTCGCGCGGCGACAGCGCCAAGCAGGCGCTACGGACGCCGACCCGCTGCATGCTCCTTGACGATGGGGGGGGAAACGTCAGAGGCCGATCGCGTCGAGGATCTCAATCATGCCGTCCAGCAAGCCCTCTTGCCGGCGAATCTCATCTGATGTCATCCAGACGATCTGAGCCACTTCACGCGGCGTTGGCGTCGGCTCGCCCGAGGTGATCGAAGCCGACCAACAGTAGAGAATCAGCCGTCCGTCGTGTTTCGTCTGCGTCATCAGGTGTTGCCCCGGCTCGACGTCGACGTTGATCTCCTCGCGCATCTCCCGCACGAGGGCTTGGGGTTGCGTCTCACCGTCCTCAATCTCGCCACCGGGAAGACACCACGCCAGTGGAACGCGGACGTGCTTGGATCGCTGGATCATCAACAGACGCTCGCCGCGACGGAGGACCCCGATGACACCTTTCATAGGATTGTTCGGCGTGTGTGACATCCTCGTCTCCAGTGCTCCGGGGCCACGCACACGTTCAGCCGCGCCCCAACGGGAAGCGTTTGCCGTTTAGCCTCGCCCCAACGGGAAGCTTCCCGTTTAGCCGGGCCCCAACGGGAAGCGCTTCCCGTTGGGGCGCGGCCAAACGCGTCGCGTGGTGCGTGTACATGGATGCCCCATCCCTTGCGCAGCAAAGGGCGGGGGCTTTCCTACGACGCGATGGCCTTCGGCGACGGTGCGCCCGCCGTCTCGTTGCCCTCGAACCAGCGGATCGTCTTCGGGATGCCCTCGTCGTAGCCGACGGTCGACTTCCAGCCCAACTCTCGCCGGGCCTTTTCGGCCGAGAAGTAGGTGTCGCGGCCCATCAACCAGACCGAGTATCGCGTGATCAGCGGCGGCTTCTTCCAGCGGAACGCGTGGCCCAGGCACTCCAGCACGAACGCGACCTTGGAGGCGACCTTGAACGGAACGACCTTCGTGACTCTCGGTGCGCCCAGCGCGTCGGCGACCTTGTCGAAGTAGCCTCGTTGCGTCAGATCGCCGTCATTGCTGCAGTTGTATGCCTCGCCAACGGCACTCGGATTGTCCGCCGCGAGCAGGCAGGCATCGGCCACGTTGCCGGCATAGACCACGTTGAGCTTGTTGTCGCCGCTGCCGAGGAGCTTGGCCTTCTTGACGCGGATCATCGCGGCGAGCCGCGCGATCGTCGCGCGATCGCGTTCTCCATAGAGCCAACTCGGGCGGATCACCGTGAACTTGACCTTGCTGCCGGCCTTGTGGCGCCGCCAGAGTTCGTTTTCGACGACAACTTTGGCGCGTGTGTAGTACGACCATTTGTGGACATTGACGCCCAGCGGCTGGGTCTCGTCGATGACGAGGCCCTTCTCGTTGCGATGGCCATAGACGCTGATCGAGCTGATGTGGATGAAACGCGGCACGCCGGCCTTCTGGGCCGCGTCGAGGAGGTTGAACGTGCCGTCGATGGTGATGCGCTGAAACTCTTCCCAGGGCCCCCAGTCGCCGACGCGAGCGGCCGAGTGATAGATGCACTGCACACCCTCGCAGGCTCGTTCGATGGACGCCGCGTCCGTCAGGTCGCCCTCGACGAGTTCGACGTCCTGCCCCTTGAGCCACTCGACATTGGATCCGAATCTGACCAGAGCACGGACCGGCCGTCCCTGTTTGCGAAGTCGTTCGACGATGTGGCTGCCCAACAGCCCCGTTGCGCCCGTTACCAAGTTCATCTGCGAGGTGTCTCCTGTTGTCATCCTGAGAGGTGGAACGCCTATGTCGTCTCGTGTGAGTTTGGCCAACGGTATTTGTCCGATAGGCTCCAGTCAAGCAGTAGGGGGGGATGCTTCAATCGAACCGGAATGTACGCTCGCCTGGGGCCGATCCGTCGCTTTGGGCGATGAGCAGAGCGATGTAACTCTCAACGATGAGAGGTTCATCGGAGAGCCCGATCTGTGCGATCACAGCCTTCACGGCCGCGGTTGAGGGGCCTTCGACCTCGATAAACAAGCCAAGGGCCGGTAACTCGTCGAGTTCGACCTGGCAATCCGCCAGCCGCCAACTTTCTCGCCGTTTCTCGAAGAGGACCCGCTCACTGAAACCGAGCTGGGCCAGAATCGCCGCGACGGCCTCCGGATCGGACACGGCGGATTCGAGTTCTTCGCGGCGTTTGAGGTCGCTCGCTTGCCGCGGCCCTTTGTAGGTCAGTGATGCCGAAGGGCCTTGACCATCGAGCAAACGAATGGAGCGGACGCGCAACCCGCAATCGGCCGCGAGCAAGGAGGCTTCCGCGTCATCGAAGAGCCGATTCGTTTCGCACACACGGCCGACATGAGTTGCGCCCGCGTCGCGCAGGCGATTCCGGATCGCCTCATGCGATTCGACGCGGACTTTGCATTCCAGTTCTTCAGCCATTGTGTTCCTTCGTGCCCCGCTCACGCATCAGTGGCGTCCGGCCCCCGTGCCGGACGGCCGTCGCCTTGTCGGGTGCCCCATCCTTTCTCAAAGAGAAAGGGCGGGGGATACGACTCAACGTTCCCGGGCTGGTTCCGTGCCGCTGCCTGGTTGCTCCAGGCAATCTTTGATCGGAAGAGTCTCGTCTACCCTCGTGCCACATTCTTCGAATATCGCGTGAAGCGATTCAATGTCGTCTTGCTTGAAGTGCGGGATCCATGTGCGGCCTGCTTTCGGTTTGCCTATGTCTTCGTCCGACGGGCGAATTGTGTACAACATGTAGTGGTCGATTGCCCCATCCGGATTGTGCCAGCTCAGGCTGGACCCGCCGAGTATCTGCAGGTCACCGACCCGCCATGCAGTTTCCAGCTCATCACGATGAGCGAGCAGCCACGTAGCGACCCGAGGCGTCCCGCTGCTGGTGGGACCGATCCTCATCGCAGTGTATTTGAATTCAAACGAGTCGCCGAGCCTTGTAGACTCATAAAGGAAGAAGGTAGCGCCGACAGCAGGCGTAACATGCACAAACGGTTTCGCAGCAGGCTCGCTCTTCACACCCTTCTTTCCACAAGAACACCCCGCCAGGAGCAAGGCGATTGCGATCGTCATCGGGGTGGTGCGAAACCACATGATTCGATACATGCCTATCTCCTCGGAAGGGCAAAGCCCGGCTGCTTCATGCTGCATCTGGAACGGGGCACCCAAGCAGGTGAAGCACCCCTTTTGTTGAGCGCTGACCGCTCCCTTACGGTCGCGGCTCTGATCGGTGCGACCCTTGTTCATGCCACGCTGCTGAGCCAGGACAGTTGCCTTATTTCTTCACGATCAGGTTCAGCATTCTGCCTGGCACGTAGATCGTCTTGACGATCTGGCCGCCGTCCGTTCGGGCTGCTAGTTTCTCGTCGGCCTGGGCTGCGGCGACGACGGCCTTTTCGTTGGCGTCCTTTGCCACGGTTACGCGGCTGACGAGCTTGCCATTGACTTGGATGGGGATCTCGACCTCGTCTACGGCCAGCATCGCTTCGTCGTGGGTCGGCCACGGCTCGCGGAGCAAGCTGCCGGACCACTCCTTCCCACGCAGGCGCTGCCAGAGTTCTTCGCCGAGATGGGGTGCGAAGGCCGAGAGCGTCAGGACGAGACGTTCGGCCTGACTCTTGTGAATCGTCTTGACGCGGTAGGCCTCGTTGACGAACTCCATCATCGCCGAGATCGCCGTGTTGAAGGCCATCCGGTCGAGGTCTTCTGTTACCTTCTTGATCGTCTTGTGCAGCGAGCGTTCCAGCTCGGCGTTCGGCTCACCGTCGGTCACGCGCGCCGACAACCCCTCGCCCTCGATGTCCGCGATCAGGCGAAACGCCCTTTGAAGGAATCGAAAGACGCCCGGCACGTCGCGCGGGTTCCACGGCTTGCTCGCATCCAACGGGCCCATGAACATCTCATACAGCCGCAGCGAGTCGGCGCCGTATTCGTGAATCACCTCGTCCGGATTGATGACGTTCTTGAGCGACTTGGACATCTTCTCGACGGCGCCATTGAGCTTCTGGCCATCGGACTTGCGATGGGCCCCGTCTTCGCGGAAGTCGATGTCGTCGTAGCTGACATATGCCCCGCGACTGTCCGTGTAGGCGAAGGACCGAATCATGCCCTGGTTGAACAGCTTGCCGAACGGCTCGAGCGTGGAGACATAGCCGAGGTCGTAGAGCACCTTGTGCCAGAATCGCGCGTAGAGCAGATGCAGCACCGCGTGTTCCGCGCCGCCGAGATAGAGGTCGATGCCGCCGACGTGCGGCGTGCCGTCCTTCTTGGGCGAGACCATCCATGCCTGTTCGGCCGCCTCGCTGCAGAATCGCTCGTCGTTGTGCGGGTCGAGGAAGCGAAGGTAGTACCAGCACGAGCCGGCCCATTGCGGCATCGTGTTCAGCTCACGGCGATAGGTCTTGCCGTTTCGTTCGACTGTCACCCAATCCTTCGCCCTACCCAGCGGCGGGTCGGGCAACTCGGCGACCCCCCCAGTGGGCGACCTGCGGCGGAGAGCTTGACATGCCGTCAATGCAGGGGTAACGCCCGCCGCGACTACGAGACACTCTGCACGGCCAGCGAAGAT
>CAYYPB010000082.1:0-9002 GCA_964473405.1 uncultured Planctomycetaceae bacterium | reverse complement strand
CCGGGCACACATGTTTAGGGCTCGGATATATGCCGCCTGAACTGTCATGGACCCGATGGTAGGCCGTTTTCGGGCTTGTACGGAACGGCCTCACGCACGCTGGATGGCCTTTGATCGCCGCCAGGCCGACCGTCGATGCCATCGGCGGCTATTGTAGGTCCGCCAGATGCCGCTCGGCCGCGGCGATCCGTTCTGTCCACTCGGCTGCACGCTGCCGCGTCTGCTCGACGACCGCGGGATCGGCGCGTTTCACGAAGTTCTTGTTCGACAGTTTCTTCTCGGATTGTGCCAATAGGCCGCGTAGCTCGGCGAGTTTCTTCTCCTCGGCCTCACGGACGGCCGCGAGATCGATCAGATCGGCGACGGGCACATAAACATGCACGTCCCCCATGACGCTGCTCATCGCGCCGAGAGGCTTGACGCCGTCTGACCGAACTTCGAGCGAATCACAGCCGGCCAGCGGCCGCACGAAGGCACTGTGCTGCTCGATTAGCCCGGCAGTCTCCTCGCTGGCCAGCACAACAGCGGAGGGAAGTGTCCGCATTGATGGTTGCCCCGCCTTGCCGCGATGGTCGTTGACGGTCGTGCGAATCTCGCGGACCGACTTGATGATCGCTTGGAGATTGGCCATCTGCGACTCGACGGCTTCGTCGCGCCACGCCGCTGAGGCCGTGGGCCATGAGGCGGTGATCAGCACGGACTCACAGGGCGAGACCGTGTCGATGCCGCGGTTCGGTGCCGCCGCGTTCAGCTCGCTCCAGAGGGCCTCCGTCACAAATGGAATGAACGGGTGCAACACGCGCAAGAGTTGGTCGAGCACATGGATGAGCACCTGTTGCGCCGAGCCGCGATCCGGGTGGCCTCCGGGACCATCGAACCGAGACTTGGTCATCTCGATGTAGGCGCTGCAGTAGTCGTTCCACATGAAGTGGTAGAGTGTTTCGATCGCTTCGCTGAGGCGGTAGCTCTCTAACGCCGCGTCGACGTTCTGCAAGCAGCCCGTCAAACGTGAAAGGATCCACCGATCCTCCAGCCGTAGCGTCGTCGGGTCCATCGGCGTCGGGCTGTAGCCGTCGGCGTTGCGAAGGACGTAACCCGTCGCGGCCTGCCAGAGTTTGTTGCAGAAGTTGCGGCCCTTTTCGAACTTGGGGCTGACGTTGATCTCGCGGCCGTCGGGGAGCTTCTCCTTCTGCACGGGCATGCGAATGTCCTGCGTCTCCGTGGCCAAGTCGGCCAAGGTGAAACGCAGGGCGTCGGCGCCGTACTTGTCGATGATGTCGACCGGATCGACGCCGTTGCCCAGCGACTTGCTCATCTTGCGGCCCTGGCCGTCCTGGATGACAGGGTGGATCACCACATCGCTAAACGGGATCTCGCCCATGTTGTAGAGCCCCGTCATCACCATGCGGGCAACCCAAAGCGTGATGATCTCGCGCGCGGTGGAGAGCACGTTCGTAGGGTAGTACGCGCTCAGTAGCGAGCCTTGATCAGAGCCGCGACCGTCAGGGAGCGCCCCGCGCTCGCCGGAAGGGCCCTCACATTCGTGCGATAAGCGCTCCCTCACGGTCGCGGCTCTGTTCGCACCCTCAGCATCCGGCCACCCCAAGGTAGAATGCGGCCAAAGGGCGGAGGAGAACCAGGTGTCGAGGACGTCAGGGTCTTGCTCGAAACCGGCGTCCACCAGCAGAGCCAAGGCATCGCTCTCGTCATCCTGGAGGCAGACATGAATGACATAGTCGCCTTCGGTCTCAGGAATGACTGGGTTGAAGGTGGCCTTCCAGTCCGAAACGATGCTACCTCTGGTCATGTCAATGATCTGAATCGCTTGCTTGCCCTTGGGCGCCCAACCACACTCGAGCAGGCTATCGATGCCCTTGGGCATCAGTTCGTCGACCCAATTATCCTCAGTTAGATGCAGGCGCTTTGTCCAAACCGGTATCCGATGCCCCCACCAGAGTTGGCGGCTGATGCACCAGTCGCGTTTCTCGCTCAGCCAATCTACGTATGTCTTCTTGTATCGTGAGGGATGGAACGTGACTTCGTCCGACTCGACGGCGTCGATGGCCAGTTGGCATAGGCCGGGGTTTGTTGCTGGGTCATCGTCCCTTGTGGGTGAACGCTGACCGCTCCCTGACGGTCGCGGCTCTGATTGAGGCCCTGCCTTCGCGATGTAGTCGCGAAGGAACGGCGTCTGGACCTGCTGCGCCTGCTCGTCTGAAAGATCGCCCATGCGGACGAACCATTGATCGCTCAGAAACGGCTCGATCGGGGCCTTGCTGCGGTCGCTGTGGCCTAGCTCGATCTTGCGATCCTCGATCTCCTCGACCAAGCCCGCGGCCTCCAGGTCGGCGACGACCTTCTTGCGGCCCTCGGTGGCGAAGCGCAGCCCGGCATAGCTCGACGAGTTGGGGTTCGTCGTGCCGTCGGGCTCGATGATCTCCGCGACCTTGCCGTCCTCCGTCAGGACGTTGACCTTGGGCAGATCGTGACGACCGCCGACTTCGTAGTCGTTCGGATCGTGGGCCGGGGTGATCTTGACGCAGCCGCTGCCCAGTTCAGGCTTGGCCCATTCGTCGCAGATCAACGGGATCGGCCGATCGACCAACGGCAGCGTGATCATCCGCCCGTCGCGTGCCATGTCGCGAAGCTTCAACAACGTCGGCAGATGCGTCTCGCGGCGCTCGGCGATGTCATCCAGCGCCGCCTGGACGGTGGGCTGCTCCTTCTCGGAGGCGACTGCGAGCTTCTCCCGCAATTCCGTCTCAACTTTGGCCAGCGCTTTCTCAGGATTGGGATGCACCGCAACCGCCGTGTCGCCCAGCATCGTCTCCGGCCGCGTGGTGGCGATGTGCACAAACTCCGGCTCACCCGGCTTGGGATCCTTGATCGGGTACTTGAAGTGGTAGAAGTGGCCCTTGACGGTCTCGTGATAGACCTCGTCGTCCGCGACGGCGGTTTGCAGCTGCGTATCCCAGTTGACCAGCCGTTTGCCGCGATAGATGAGCCCATCGCGGAAGAGCTTGAAGAACGTGTGCCGTACGGCCTTGGCGCAGATGTCGTCGAGCGTGAACCGTTCGCGCGTGTAGTCGCAGGAGCAGCCCATGAGCTTGAGCTGTTCGACGATGCGGCCGCCGAACTTGTGCTTCCACTCCCAGATGCGGCGGACGAGTTCTTCGCGGCCGAGGTCGTGTCGGCTCTTGCGTTCGTTCTGGCGGATGGTCTTTTCGACAGTGGCCTGTGTGGCGATGCCGGCATGGTCGGTGCCGATGAGCCAAAAGGCGTTCTTGCCCTGCATCCGTGCCCGCCGGATGAGGATGTCCTGAAGCGTGTTGTTCAGGGCGTGGCCGAGATGGAGGGCACCGGTGACGTTGGGCGGCGGGATGACCATGCAAAAGGCCTCGCCGTCGGCGTCGGGGTTTGCCTCGAAGTACCCACCCTCCTGCCACATCTCGAAGGTCTGCTTCTCGATTGCGGCAGGCTCGAACGATTTGGATTCACGTTTGGCCATGCGTCAGACTCTTTCCGTGGTTTTGCCGAGATGGATCTATGCCGCGTCTTCAGATGCGAGTTTCGGCAGAACGTCGGTGAGGACATGGGCGTCGCAGTAGGCGCCCTGCAGGATCATGAACAGGCAGCATCGCTCGATCTCGTCGGCATCGAGACCGGCCGCGCCCAGCACTTCGTGCATTGCATCAAATCGCGTCACCGATGCTCTCTGCGGATCGGCGGCGAACTTCTCTCGAAAGGCCGAGACGAACGCGAGTTCCGTCAGTCGCCGTCGGATGTCGGCCTCTTGCGGAGCGACATCGACCGCGCGGGCCATCTTCATGCGGTCCAAGCCCGTCTCGCCTGGCACGAGTTCGAACCAGACGATCCCGCCCTGGAAGTACTGCTCGTAGAACGCCTGCGGGATGGCTCGAACGAGATGATGGAACCGCTGTTCGGCCAGCAGGCCTTCGAATGCACGGCTCGTCACGACGACATTCATACCCTTGTAGTGAATTCCCTCGCCGATCTGCACGTCGACGTCCTCGAACCGTTGTTCGAGGGACTCCTGTAACTGACGCCGAACGCTGTCGATATCCTTCTTCTGGATCATGAGGCTCACCCGCTGTTATCGAATCGTCGAGGGGCACCTGTCGTCGCCGGGCGTTCGCCCACGGTAGGGCGGCGAGTCGTTCTCGGCGGCGGGGCGGATTATACGGGAAATCGGGCACGCTGATACACGATGGGCCCTGTGGTTTCCCCGACGGCTTGCCGTTCGGCGAATCCCCGAACCAACCTGCCGTCGCGCGACTCCTGCAAACCGTGACAACGCCGCCCTGTGCCGCTAAACTGGTGCTTCCAAGCACCCGATCCGAGCCCTCCCGGCGCGCCGGGACAAGCGAGTAGGCCATCTGTCGCACGGACCTTCTACCAACACCCCGCGCTGGCACTCGGATCGCCGTCGCCGCCGATATGGGCCGGTCGGCGACGGGTTATGGGCTTGGGCGGACGGTTGATCTTGAATCGCTTCTACCATCTTCGGCGGTTGAGCCAATGCCACGGCGGCCGGGTCGTGCCCGTGATCGTGGCGAGTGCGGTTCTGCTCGTCGCGTCGTCGGGATGTTCGCAATCGCGTCGGCCCGCCGCAACGCGGGATCGCGCTTCGTTGACCGTTACCGACATCCTCCAGCGCTGCGCGGATGCCTACGCCGAGGTCGAGACGCTCCAAGTCCGTGGCCGGCTTCGCGACAGCCGATCCGGCACGCCCCGGGTCTCACCGATCTCTTGGGATTTCACGCGGCCGGGTGCCTGTCGGCTGCAGATCGACATGGACGTCGCCGTGGTTTCGGGCAAGAGCTGGTGGACCTACGACGGCCAGACCGGTCGATTCAAGACGCTTCGTCAGATCACGCGAGCCCCCATGGAAACGGCCGCCACGTTCCTCGCGGACGGGGCGATCTTCCAGCTGCCGCGGCTTTTCACCCGGGGCGTGGGTGCGTTCGAGCTCGCCGGTCGCGGGCGATCGGGCGGCTGGCGTTCCGAGGGTGCAGCCTGGAAGGCGGAGCGGCCCTGCTACGTCGTGACGCGCGGTGGCCGAGGCGGTCGCGAGCCCGGCAGGCTCCGGCTCTGGATCGACCAGGATTCGTTTCTGCTGCGGGGTTGGACCTTGGACTTGCCCCGGCCCGACGCGCGTCCACGAACGGTCTTCGATTGTACTTACATCCTGATCTCGATGAACCGGACCATCGCCCCGGACCGTTTCAAGGTGCAGCGACCCTCGTTGATTCTCCTGCCGCCAGAGCCTTCGACCGACACCGAGCCGCAGCGCATTCGGCCGACGCCTTGAAGTTGCAGGGGCAGCCGTGCGATTGGGTGGCCCACCTCCTCGGGAGGTGGGGGAGTCGATGATCCGGCTCGTCCAAGGCCCCCATCATCGCCTCCCCCATGTCCAAAGGACATGGGCTACCCAGCAAGTTCGTAGCGCTCACCGTTTGGTCGCGGCTAACCGGGTGCTCGAAATTGTGGATCGCTGTGGGATCGCGTGGGCGTGAATCCCGGTGGCAATCCCCCCGTCAGCAGGCTATAACGCCGGGATGAGCACGCAAGAGACCTACCACCATCGGCGGCTGGACTGCGGCGTCGATTTCGCGGCCATCGAACTGGGAGGCCGCGGCACGGTTTCGTATCAGATTCGCCTTCTGTCGGGGTTGGTCGACGAGCCGGATGATCGCTTGGGCCTGGCCGGCGTCGTCGAAGAGACGATCGACAAGGGCACCGAGCGATTCACCGGCCGCCAGCTCAGCGATGCCTTCGATGCACTGGGGGCCCAACAGGGCAGTCGCGTCGGAAGGCAGACCTTCGTGTTTCGCGCCAGTTGCCTGCCCGAGTTCGCGGAGCAAGCCCTCGCGTTGCACGCCGAGATGCTGCGGCGTCCGACCTTCCCGGAAGAGACCTGCGACATCGCCGTCGAACTCGCGCTTCAGGACTTGACCGCCCTCGAAGACGATCCGGACGAGATATCGCGGAAACTCATCGGCCCCCGAGCGTTCGGCCCATCCCTCGGTCGGCACGATCTGGGAACGGTCGAGACCCTCAAGCGAATCACGCGAGACGACGTTGTCGCCTATTGGCGGAACTGCTTCGCCGCGCCGCGTTTGCAGATTTCCGTGGGCGGAGCGGTGGACGTGGATCGGTTCGCCGACTGTGTGGAAGAGCAGTTCGCCGGTTTCGGCAGCGTCGAGGCGACGGGCAACGCGAGCGATCAGGCAAGCTTCACGCCCGGCGTGTGCCACCATCAAAAAGACCTGGAGCAAGAACATATCATCCTCTGTTGGCCCGGCGTGACCGCGACGCATGCGGACTACCCAGTCGAGCGTGTGATGCTCAAAGTGCTCGGCGGCGGCATGAGTTCTCGGCTCTTCACCGAGGTTCGCGAGAAGCAGGGCCTCGTCTATGGCGTCGGCGCCTGGGCCGAGCATCCGCGCGGCACGGGCCGGCTGTTCATTGGGGCTTCCACGCGGCCGGATCGATGCGACCAGACCTTCAAGACGCTCCTTCGCGAGGTCGAGCGACTGGCCGAGGACGTCTGCACCGAAGAGATGGACCGGGTGAAAAAGGGCATCATCACCAAGTCGCAAACGCACGGCGACATCACGCGGGCCCGGCTGGGAGATCTGAGCAGCGACCTGTTCCATCACGGTCGGCCCATGACGCCCGCCGAACGGAAAGAACGAATCGTCGCGGTGACGCTGGATGACATCCGCCGCTACCTGAACGAACACTCGCGCGACGCGCTGTGCGTGCAAACGCTGGGGCCGCGGGCATTGGACGGAGACGTATCTTGAGCGGGAACAGCCAGTTCTTCGAACAGACCCTCGCCAACGGCCTGCGCGTCGTGGTCGAGTCGATGCCCCATGTGCAAAGCGCCGCCGGCGGCTTTCTCGTGCGGACGGGTGCCCGGGACGAGGCGCCTGAGATCGCCGGTGCGTCGCACTTCCTGGAGCACATGTGCTTCAAGGGAACGACCGGCCGCAAATGGCAGGAGATCACGGTCGATTTCGACAAACTCGGCGGCGACTACAACGCCTACACCTCGAAAGAGCGGACCGTCTATTACGGTTGGGTCCGCGCGGAGGACATCGAGTCGCAGGTTGAATTGATCGCCGACATGATGCGCTCGGTCCTGCCGTCCGAAGAGTTCGAGATGGAGCGGCAGGTCATCCTCGAAGAGATCGCCAAGTACAACGACAACCTCGAAAGCCGCGTCGTCGATCTGATCCACGAGTTGATCTACCCGGATCATTCTCTGGCGTGGCCGGTGCTGGGCACGGAGGAAACGGTCGGCGGGCTGTCGCGCGATCGCGTTCATCGTTATCTGCAAGATCACTACCAGCCGTCGAACATGGTCCTCGTCGTGGCGGGGGCCGTCGATCCGAAGGCCGTCGTCGAGATGGCCGAACGGCTCTGCGGCGCGTGGGAGAGGAAGCCCGACCGCCCCGATCGACGACTGCCGCCCACGCACACGCCGACGGTGCGCAAGGCGACGAATGACCGATTTCAGCAGCAGGCGATTGCGATGGTCTATCCAGGCCCGTCCGGCAGCGACCCGGCACGCCACACGGGCGATGTGCTGTCGGCCGTGCTCGCCGGGCCGAACTCGCGGTTCTTCTGGAACATCATCCAGGCCGGCATCACGCCGCAGGCCTGGGCGGGACGGCTCGACTATGCGGATGTCGGGATGATGATCGCCCTGGGCATGTGCGAGGCCGACAAGTCCGAGCAGGTGCTCGAGGCGATGCGTAGCGAACTGGCCAAGCTGATGACCGACGGTGTCACCGACGCGGAGGTTCAGCGCGTCAAGAACCGTGTGCGGACGGGGCTGGCGACCGAGGCCGAGTCGCCGTACTACCGATTCAACCAGTTGGTCGACGACATCGACGTGCTGGGCCACCCGCGCGATGTATCGGAGCGGCTGGCGGCGATCGATGCCGTCACGCCCGACGGCATCAGCGAGTATCTGGAAGCTTGGCCGATGACGGTCGAGCTCGAAGCTCTAGCCAGTGTCGGCCCACGGGATTGGCCGAGCGACGGCGCTTGAGATCAAGACGGAAGGCTGATCAGCCAAACGGCAAAGCCGTTGGACTGGCCCAACCAGAATGCCGATCGTGTTCGCTCCCCCTGACTCCCCTCGCCTACCAGTGCCGAGCCATCGTGCGGAGTATCCAGTAGGCCGCTTTGGCCGAGCCTCGGAGGCTGCCGCCGATCTTGCTGGGGCCGACGGCGCGACACAGGTAGTGCGTGCTGATCTGCTCGATGCGTAGGTTCTCCTGAATCGCCCTGATCTGCATCTCGATCGTCCAGCCGAATGCCCGATCGCGCATGTTGATGCGATCGAGGGCATCCTTGGAGATGGCTCGAAACGGCCCCAGGTCACGATAGCGATATCCCCAGCGCATACGGATCAGTCGTGTGGCGAGCCAGTTGCCGGCTCGCTGTTGCGTGGACAGGGCACCCTTCTCGACGGTGTCGGCGTCGCGTGTGGCGATGACGAGATCGGCTCGGCCATCGAGGATCGGTTGAACCAGATCGCTCATGCGTGAAAGGTCATCGCTGCCGTCGGCGTCTAGAAAGAGGACGACGCGGATACTCGGGGCGATCCGCTGCATCGCCGCCCAGCAGGCCGCCCCATAGCCGCGTCGGGGCTCGGGCGCGACGAACGCCCCCTGATCCCGCACGCCCCGGGCCGCTCCGTCCGTTGCCCCAGACGGTCGCATACCATCGCGGCATAGCCACGTTCGGCGCGGTGTTCGGCCAAGCCGGCTGCGACCAGTTGGCCTTGCGGAACACGCTTCTGTTTCAGTGGAAAAACCTGCGGCATCCGCTGCATCGGGCACGTCAGCTCTCGGGGCTTGCGATCCGTTTCCTGTTCGACGTGCTCCGGGCCGCGTGGACTCCAACTGATCGGCGATGGGCGCTGGCCCGAGCCCTCGCGGCCGCGCGGGGGAGATGGCGCGAGG
>CAYYPB010000081.1:0-9003 GCA_964473405.1 uncultured Planctomycetaceae bacterium | reverse complement strand
CTGTGGCACCGGCGTCTCGCCGGTGGGACCACAGGCGGGACGCCTGTGCCACAAGACAGGGGAAGGGATGGCTCGCTCGCGCGCTGCCGGCTTCACGCTGATTGAGGTCTTGATGGTTCTGGGCCTCCTGGTCCTGCTGACCGCGATCGCGTGGCCGATCATGGAGAACCGGATCACCCGGGCGGAGTTGCCGGAGTCCGCCGCGCGCGTTCGGGACATGTTGTTCATGGTGCGCGCCGAGTCGGCGATGGAGCATCGCCGCTATCGCGTTCGATTCGAGCCCGATCAGCAGCACCCCCTGATCGAATATGAGCCTGATCCGATTCGCTTCCCCAACGAGTGGGAGGCCGTGGACTCTGCCTGGGCTCGCGAGTCGCTGCTGTTGGCCGACATTCAGGTGCATGCCATCAGACCGGGCCGGCCGCTGTATCTCCAAGCGATTTCCATCGATGAAGACCCGTCCACTTTGATGGACGAGGCGGAGGAGGCCTTGGAAGAGGCCGAAAAGGCCGCCGAAGAAGGCTACGATGCCCAGTCCCCGCAGGGCGTGACGGGCGAAGATGACATCGAGATCGACGAGACGCGACCGATGATCGTCTTCGAGGCCGACGGTTCGACGGAGTGGGCGACGCTCGTTCTTGCTCGCCTGCCTCTGGACGAGGAGCTCGAAGAGGAACACGAGCAGGCCTGGGTCGTACTCGATGGCCGGACGGGGTTGGCGATGGTCCGCGAGTTGGTAACCGAGGAGCAGTTGGCCGATCCCGAGTTCTATGTGCAGAGGGAGAAGCTGGATCTGCCGGACACGGTGGACCAGAGCAGTCTGACGTTCAAGGTAGGCGGCGGCGAGGCCGTGGCCTCGGGAGATTCGTCGGGGGAGGCGTCCGGGGAGTCCTCAGGCGACGCGGCCGGGGGGGGGGAATCGGCCTCGACGGCGTCGCTGCCCGATGACGCCGCTTCGGTAGCCGAGACGATCGGCGATGCAGTGGGTGAGGCCGGCTCCGGTCGAAAAGGGGGCGGTGATAACCCGCAGGGTGACAGTCCGCACGGCGATAGCCCTCACGGCGACAGTCCGCACGGCGACAGCCCGCATGGGAGCGATGGTGGTGCCGGGCCTTCGACGTCGGACGATGAGGAGGGTCGCCGGGGCGATGGACGCAACCCGCGGCAGACTCGGGGCGGGTAGTGCCTCGGCGGATCGGGCACCTTGCCCGGGGCTGAGGGCGACTCGGCCGGGTGGGGTCAGTTGGCACGCCATGTGGCGTCGCGATTCAATCGACACTTCCGGCGGCCAATTGCTCTAAGATCATATCTTGCAGGAACTTGATGCGTATTTCCCCCGGCGTTTGGATCGGGCGGAAATCGTCATCCGTTTTGCGACGAATGCCGTTGTTGGGCGTACAAAGATGAGGGCGTTCGATCTCCGTGAGATCGACGCGTTCGTGTTGCGCTGCCGGCGGGCTGGGCCGGGCGGCAATCGTCGGAAACGATCGGGTGGTTTCAATGCGTAACATCATGTCACAACGTTGGTTGCGTCCTTGCTCCCGAACGCCGGCGCCGGTGGCTTGGCGTCCAAGGCGGCGGCGGGCGGTGGTCCTGCTCGAGGTCGTGATCTCTCTGGGGATTCTCGTGTTGGCGATGGGCGTCATCGGGATGGCGTTCAACAACGGCAACTACCGCATCCATAGGGCCGAGGAGCAGATCCAGGCCTTGCTCATGACCGAGCGGCTGATCGCGGAGATGGACACGAAGATCCTCGACCTCGAGGAACTCCTCGGCGAGGACGGGACGGGGGAAGGCGAGCTGTCGGGAACCTTCGGGGCCGAGTCGATTGCGGGGTTGTCGTGGCGGATGAAGGCGGAGTCCTCCCAGGAGATCGAGGGTCTGCTGAAGATCGATTTTTTCATCTACATGGGCGATCCGGAGGATGACGAAGACCGGCAGTTCGTCATGCACACACGGGTGTTTCGGCCCGAACCGAGGGGGATCGACTTCGAACGGGACTTCGGGCTGGACGAGGACCAGATTCAAACCTTGCTGGACGCGATTCCCGGCGGTGCGACGATGGTGGATCCGACCAACTTCGATCCGCGGTCGCTCGCACAGATGCCTCTCGACGATCTGATCGAATTGCTGCCGACGCTGATGCAGGCGTTCGGCGGGAATCTCGGTGGCTTGCAGATGGATCAGATCATCGAGGCCGTTCAGTCGGGCGATACGCAGGCACTTCAGGACATTGCCGGCCAGAGCGGCATCGGCGTCGGCCCTCAATCGGGAGGGCAGAAGTGAGCAAGAGAGTACTGAAGATGCGCGGCTCTCGGCGCGGCGTGACGCTCTTGGAGATGTTGCTCGCGATTGGGTTGATCACGCTCATCTCCGCCACGATGTTTGCGTTCTACGACCAGTCGCTGCGAACTCGCGATCGAGGGCGCAAGGCGATCGGCTCGGCGTACTTGGCCAAGATCGTCGCACATCAGATCGCCGAGGAGGTGCGTGGTGCCAATGGTTTCGTCACTTCTCTGGGACCTGGCGTTAGCGGGACGGATCGCATTCTGACGATTCAGACGGTCGTGCTTCCCGACAAGGACGTCATGCGACGGCTCTCCATTCAGGACAAGATTCCACCGGCCCAGAGCGATCTTCGTCAGGTGCAGTACTACCTGGCCTACGACGACGAAGAAAAGAACCACGTCTACGCCGATGGCGTCGAGGCGGACAAGCCGTTGGGCCTCGTTCGACGAGTGATCAAGACGTTTCATCAGGTGGCCCAGTTCGAGGAGGACAAGGAGTCCGTCGAGATGGACCTGCTCTCGCCGGAGTTGAAGTATGTGCGGTTTCGATACTTCGACGGCGTGGACTGGGTGGACAAGTGGGACATCGGCGATGGAGCCGAAGGCGGGATGGGCAACTCGTTGCCGCAGGCCGTGGAGATCACCGTGGGGTATTCGGAGCTGCCGCCGCCGGACGAGGAAGAAGACGAGGAGGAGTTCGAGGACTCTGATCTGACGCCCTCCGAGCCCGAGTTGTACGCGAGGGACGCCTACACGGTGATGGTGCGTCTGCCTCAGGCGGACTCTTTCTTTGGCTCGCGCCTGATGAGAGCCCAGCAGCGCTCGCGCAAGGGGGCCAGCGATGCGCGGTGAGCTACGCTATCGACGGCGGTCTGCCCAGGGGCGCCGTGGGCTGATTTTGGTGGTCGTGCTGGTCATGGTGGCGCTGCTGTCGCTGCTGGCCGCGAGCTACACCTTCATGGTTCGGGCCCACGTCGAGACCCTCAAGGCCCAGGCGGAGCAATTCAAGGCTCGAATGGCGGCGGATGCGGGCTTGCAGAACGCGATCGTGATTCTGCGGGACAACAGCGGCGATCTCGACCAGTGGTACGACAGCGAGGAGTTGCATCGCGGGTTTCTGGTCTATGGCGGGGAAAACGAGACCGAGGGTACCGAGGCGTTCCGGGAGCGGTCGGACGATCAACGCACCTACGACCCCCAGGCGGAGCCCAGCTTGCGCGTGAATCTCGTCGCGCCGAACTTCGACGACCCGCGGGACGTGCGATACGGCATTACCGACGAATGTGCTCGATTGGATCTGAATGTGGCGACGGACGCGCAATTCTTGCGCCTCTTCGAGGAAGTGATCCCGCAGGACACTGATATCGAGGTCGACATCCCGGCGCTAGTGGCGTCGCTGATCGGTTGGCGGACGCCCGGTTTCACGGAGGAGGCCTACGGGCTGCTCGATCCGCCGTATCGCAATCGCGGGGCACCGTTCTCGACGGTGGAGGAGTTGCTCCTCGTCAAGGGGTTTACGGGCTGGGTGGTTTTCGGCGAGGACTACAACCAGAACGGGCTCTTGGAGCCCAACGAGGATGATGGCGACGAGTCATTTCCGCCGGACGACGGCAACGGGCAGTTGTTTCGGGGCGTGGCGGCCTATCTGACCGTCTGGGCGCAGGATCCGAACACGACGGGTGACAATCGGCCTCGCATCAATCTGAACATGGAGGATCTCGATAAGCTTCGCGAAGATTTGGAGGAGGACGAGATCGATGGGGACATTATCAACTATGTCATGAGCGTTCGCGGCGGGGGCATCGCGTTTAGCAGTGTTATGAACTTGCTCGAAGCGCCGCCGACGCCGGAAGATGAGCAATCTTCTCCGGAAGATGGCTCACCGGCCCCGACAACACAGGGAAGCCGGGGTGCTTCAACATCTCAGCCCGATAATGAAAACGATGCGGGTTCGCAAAGCGGTTTGACCGATCAAAACGGGTCTAATAGTGGGTCCGAAAACACGGGTTCCGCTGCGGCGATTGTGTATCAGAATCTGACGGCCGAGTCTCCGCCGGGGACGGTGGAGCAGCTCCCGTTGCTTCTGGATCGGTTGACGGCGGACCCGAGCCCTATGAGACCCGGGCGGATCAACGTCAGTACGGCGTCTCGCGCGGTGCTGGCGACGCTAGAGGTGCTGACGGACGCGGAGTTGGACGCGCTGATGGAGGCGCGGAAGGAGTTGCAGAACGAACAGAAGAATTCGCCGGCGTGGTTGCTATCGGAGAACGTGTTGAGCGAGTGGAAGTTCCGCCAGATCTTGGACAAGGTGACGACGAAGTCGTCGGTGTATCGCGTGGAAGCGGTGGGCTATGCCGACCACTTCGGCTCGGTTGCGCGAATCCTGACGGTGATCCAGATGCGCGGTCCCATTCCACAGGTGATCTACTATCGCGATCTCGGCAAGCTGGGGACGGCCTACACGCCGCACGGCGATGAGCGTCGCGAGTTGGCGAATCGATCGGATTGAGCATGGCGATCGGACTGAGAAACAAGAAGCTCCTGGCGATTGACTGGGACAAGAAGAGTCTCCGCATGGCGGTCGTTCGCGGCCGCGGCGACGGGATCGAGCTGCTCAAGGCGGTGTCGGTGCCGGTGCCTGCCGAGGTCGTGCTGGATGATGCCGAGTCGTTCGGCTCGTTCCTGCGCGAAGCGATGAAGCAATCTCGCATCGGCGCCAAGCAGGCGGTCATGAGCATCCCCCGCGAGCAGGTCGTGTTGAACACGCTGAACCTGCCACCGACACCGCTCGATGAGATGGCGGCGCTGGTGCAGTTCCAGATCGTCAAGGAACTGCCGTTTTCGGCGGATCAGGCGACGATCGACTTCGCCTTGGCGCCGGGCCACGACCCGAAGACGCCTTGCGCGGCTCTGGTGGCCGCGATTCGCGATGAGGAGTTGGCGTTCTATCGCAAGGTGGCGCACGAGGCGGGGCTTTCGATCGCTCGCATCGGTCTTCGGCCTCATGCGAACCTTCGCGCGGTCGCGGCGTGCATGCCGGAGCTGGCGGATCAGTCGGTGTTGGTCGTGGAAGTCGGGCCGATGCTGACGGAGATCGACGTGGTCCGGTCGGGGGCGTTGGTGTTCAGTCGCGCGGCTTCCGTGCCGCTACCCGACCTGAACATTCGGGATCCGGAGCGCATCCAGGACAGCCGCATTGCAATGGCGTCGATTCCGAGCGTCGAGCCGGACGAGGCGAGCCGCGAGGCGGTTAATAGCTTGATGGTGGACGTGATCCGGTCGTTCGAGGCGTATCGCGCGACGGACCCCGACGTGCGGGTCGATCAAGTCGTCGTGTGCGGGGCGACGGGTCTCGAATCGCAGCTTGCCGATTCGTTGGCAGCGCGCTTTGCCGCTCGCGCCCAGCTTTTCTCGCCGGATAGGACGTTGGAATTGTCCCCCCAGCGGGGCAAGGAACTGCGCGGGTTCAGTGCGGCGCTGGGTCTTGCGATGGTCCAGGGTGCCGATCCTAATGAGACGGTCGACTTTCTGAATCCGAAGAAGCCGGTCAGTAAGCGATCGCTTCGCATGAAGAAGGCGCCGGCAGCCGTGTTGGCGGCTGCGTTCGTGATCGCGGCCTACTTCACCTATGACTATCGGTTCATTCAGCCGCTCGAAGCGGAGGTGAAGGGTCTTTCGGCGAAGGTCTCGGCGCTCAAGAAGCGGGAGAAGCCTCTGGAGACCTTCAAGGGTCAGGTCGAGGCCGTCGAGGACTGGAAGGACTCGGATCAGCATTGGCCGCTCTATCTGGTCAAGTTGACAGAGTTGCTTCCGGGTGAGCGGGAAGTGTACCTGACGGATCTGGACTTCCGCACGCAGACGAAACGGAAGTCGAACAAGCGACTTCACGACATGACCATCAAGTTTCGCGAGTCGCGGTTCGGTAGGGTGCATAGTGTCACGGAGAAGCTTCGCAAAACTGGTTTCGATCCGGTGAACCTCATTTCGGAAACAGATGCCCCTGGTCCCCCTGACCGGCTGTATAAGGCCGACGCTCGAGTGGATGCGGTGATCCCGGACGGCATGTTCTCGACGGCGAAGAAGAAGTCGGGCGATGGCCCAGAGAAGGGTGCCGGAGATCGTCCCGAACGTTCGGGTAAGAGGGCGTCCGCAAAGGATGCCGAGAAGGCGACACCCGAAGAGGCGAGCGACTCTGGCACGGCGGGCTCGGATGCGAAGAAGTCTGCCCGTCGAACGCCGAACCGGCGTACGACGCCTCGCGGCCCCTCGAAGCGGGCGACGAAGCAGTCGTCCAAGCGACCGTCGCGGAAGTCGAACGTGAAGAAGGGAGGGCCCAAGCGATGAGTCCTCGCGAACGAATCATGGCGATCATCGTGGGGGGTGGGTTGGCCGTTGTCGCGCTCTACAACGGCGCGAATCTGCTGTTCATAGGCCCGCTGAACGATCTCCAAACGCAGAAGACCAATCTGGAAGCGAAGAAGTCGAAGCTGACGAAGTTGACGGATGCGGAGAAGTCTCTCGCCAAAAGGTGGCGTGACGCGGCGTCGCGGACGTTCTCTTCGGAAGAGTCCGAGGTCGTCGATCTGTTCGGCCGGGACTTGAAACGGATCGCCGAGCGTCACGGGTTTGCCACGCCGTCGCTGAAGCCCAAGGACGGCATCAAGCTGTCCGGCAAGACCGGCATCGCGACGAAGGCTTACAGCGTTTCGGTTTCGGGGGACTATCAGCACGTCATCGACTTCCTTCGGAGCGTCTATCACACGCGGTATTTGAGCCAAGTGACGAAGGTGGGCGTCGCTCCGCTGGGGCCCAAGTCCGATCGCTCGCATGTGAAGCTGGATTTCGAGATCGAGACGCTGGTGTTGCCGAAACTGAACCAGAGCAAGAAGAAAAGGGAGGGCAAACTGAAGCACGTTCGTAACATCACGACGATGCCGGCGGACTCTTCCGATGGGCAGTCCGGCTGGCGAGAGGATCTACCGCCGGCGTCGGCGTTCGCCGTTCTTCGCGGTCGGAACATCTTTCGGATGTTCGTTCCAGCACCGAACCACATGATCATGATCGACAACCTGGACCGCAAGACGGTCGGGCTGCACTTCAAGTTCTTCTGGGAAGGCAAGGTCAAGGAGCAGTCAGACGCTTCGGTGGATGGCAAGAGCCAAAAGCCCGTGTCGGGTCATGGCGATGCCGTCGAGATTACGGGCAAGTACGCCGATGGCCGCCGGTTCGGCCCGAAGCGTATCGACCTCATCAAGGAGAAGGACGCGGCGTATCAGGTCGCGGCCTATACACCCGAGGAGGCGGAGAACGTCATTCTCGCGGTGAAGAACGAAGCGGCGGATGACGTCAAGGTCAGCGTCGTGGTCACGAAGGAAGCAGGCGAGGAGACTCGACTGCCTCAGATGATTATCAAGTCCGGCGAGACCGTGGACATCGGCGACTGGAAGGCTACGCAGGTCGTGGTCTCGGCGCAGTATGTGTCCGAGAAGCACGCCGCGCCGGCGACGTACACGCCGAAGAGTACGAAGCAGACGCATGTTGTTTCCATCGAGCCGCCGCCAGGCGAGCAAGTCGTCGTCGAGCCCGATGCACCGGACGACCCGCCGGCGGACACGACCTTCCGCGTGACGGGCCTTTGGACGTACAAGCGCGTGCAGGAAATGATCGTCACGGGGGGATCCGAGCGGAAGGTGATCGTCCGCGGGGAAGAGAATGCCGTGGACGGCGGGACGTTGTTGGCGGTGCATCCGCTGGGCGGCGTCGTGAAGATGCCGAGCGGCAACTACTACATCTATCCATTGGGCAAGAACTTCGGCGAGCGCGTCTTGCTGAAGGTCCGTGAAGAGTCGGAACTTGCCGGCGCGATCGACGAATGGACGCGGCAGTGATGGAGTCTCGCAGTATACATGATGTCGGGGTTGCTGGCCGAGACCGAAGACGGCCGGGTTCGCACTCGGCACTGACGGGATGTTCGATTGAATCATGTCGCCCTGATGGGCGAATGAGCGGCCGCTAGAAGAGGCGGGGGCGTGTTACATGGACTCGGCGGTCGAGTTTGGAGGCATGACGATGAGTTCGTCAACTGTGATCGGTAATCGTTGGACGGCCAGGTTGTTTGCGGGGCTGCTGGCGGTGTTGCTGTTTGGGTCTGTCGCGGGCTTGGCGTGGGCTGAAGACCCCAAGGCGGACGGGAAGAAGTCTCCTCCCGCCGCGAAGGACGATGTCGCCAAGGCGAAACAGATCAAAGCTCGGATGGACGAGCTCGAACAGCAGATGAGCGATCTGTTTCAGCGGATGGCGGACGATCCGACGAACGAGGATCTGCCGAAGGAACTCGGTGAGTTGAGTACCGAGTTCAACCGGCTGACTGCGGAACACACTGCTTTGACGAGCGGGGGCAAGAAGAGCGGCGAGGATTTGGATGCCGCCAGACGCCGCGCGATGGAGTCGATCAAGAAGGGCTCGCCCGGCGGTAAGGGGGGGCTCAAGCCCGTTCGCAGGGGCGCCGCGAAGACCAGGGGCAAGCGTCCGAGCCTCGGCGCTATCGGTCCAGGCAAGCCCGAACCGAAAACCGGCGCGCAGAGGGAGCAGGAGAGGGAGAAGAAAGGCCGCGCCAAGTCGGCCGAGGGTCTCAAGAAGCCCACCCCCGCCACACGGGGCAAGGGATTGCCGAAAGCTGGCGGTCGTCTCAAGAAGAGCCCCATCGGTTCGCGCA
>CAYYPB010000080.1:0-9037 GCA_964473405.1 uncultured Planctomycetaceae bacterium | reverse complement strand
GGTAGGGCACGCACACAGCTATCACTTCTTCGTGACCGCCGGCAGCCTGGAAAAAATCGAGGGCGAGACCGAAGACCCCGCCACTTGGCAATGGTCCGAGAGCGACAAGCTATTCCTGGAGTTCATCAAGGAAGCGCATCGCCAGGGCTTCAAGGTGATCGTCGACGGCGTCTTCAACCATGTCGGGCGAGACTTCTGGGCGTTTCGCGATGTGCTCGAGAGGGGCAAGGACTCGCCCTACGCCGGCTGGTTCGACATCAAAAGCTTCGAACCGTTCCACTACGCCGCCTGGGACCGCGACGATGGTTCGCTGCCTCGGCTCAGGCACGACGATGCACTCGGCCTCTGCGAGCCGGTGCGAGAGCATCTCTTCGCCGTGACGCGGCGGTGGATGGACCCCAACGGTGACGGCGACCCGTCTGATGGGATCGATGGCTGGCGGCTGGACGTGGCCAGCGATGTGAACGTCCACTTCTGGAAGGACTGGCGGAAGGTCGTCAAGACCGCGAACCCCGACGCCTACATCGTGGCCGAGCTATGGGAGAAGTCGACCGAGTGGCTCGATGGCCGATCGTTTGACGCGGTGATGAACTACCCGTTCGCTCGGGCGGCCCAACGGTTCTTCGTGAATCAGCGCAAGGCGGCGAAGCCCAGCGCATTCGGTCGGGAGTTGGAAGAGGCCCTCGGTTTCTATGGGCCGCAGGTCAACTACGTTCTGCAGAACCTCTTTGGCAGCCACGACACCGATCGCGTTGCCTCGATGTTCATGAACCCCGACCTCGAGTACGACAAGGAAAACCGCCAGCAGGACAACGGGCCGAACTACAATGTGTCGAAACCGACGCCGGAGTGCTATCAGCGGCTCGAGGCTATGGTGACGTTTCAGATGACATACCTCGGGGCTCCGATGATGTACTACGGGGACGAGGTCGGCATGTACGGCGCGGATGATCCTTCGTGTCGCAAGCCGATGCTCTGGGATGATCTGCTTCCGTACGACGATGCCGAGGAGCGGATCGAGCGAGCGTTGTTCGACCACCATCGCCACATGATCGCCGTTCGCCACACCTACAAGGCGTTGCAATTGGGCGACTACGAGGTGGTCGCAGCGAACGACCGGACTGGCATGTTTGCGTTCTCGCGGACGCTGGACGGCGAGAGCGTCGTGGTCGTGATTAACAACAGCGACCGGCCTCGTCGAGTCAACGTTCCCGTAGCGTGGCCCGATGGTGCGAAGATCGTGCGACTGGATGACCCGGCATCGTGTGAGCGCGTGCCGGCGGCCAAGGGCGATCCGGCTGGCCGGCCCACCGTGCGACCGGTCAAGAGGCACAAGACGAAGCTGAAGGTGGACGAGGGCCGCTTGCACGGCATCATGCTGCCGCCGAAGAGCGCGGGAGTGTTCACACGCATGGGAGAGGGCTGAATCTCAGGAAGGAGAGCCGCGGGCTTTCCCGGCGCGCCGGAACGCGGCCGTACAGGGCCAGTCGGCGTTCACTCGCGGTGAGAATCCGCGCGGGCTGAAGCCCGCGGCTCGTCAGGCCCCGCCGCACCAGGAGTTTGAGCAACACATCGCATGGAAAGATGGCGTTTCATTCTGGGCTCGATCGGCGTGGGGCTGCTGCTCTATTGGCTCTATCCGTCCGCCACGACCAGCCGCGACGATGACCGCACCGAAGTGACGGTCTGGTTCAGCGGCGTCACGTTCGGCCGGCATCGCGACGTGATCGACGCCTTCGAGCGGAGATTCCCCAAGTATCGAGCCGTTCTCGGTTCCAGCGCCGTGCGCACCGGCCTCGAGGGCGAGGGCAATCCTCAGCGCCTCATGTGCGGCATCGCCGGCGGCGTTCCGCCCGAGGTCGTCGAGTACGACCGCTTCGCCATCTGCCAGTGGGCGTCTCGCAACGCCTTTCTCGACCTGACCCCGTTGATCGAACGTGACCTCGCCGAGTTGAAGGCGGCCGAGGAGGAGTTGGCTCGCCTTCAACGCGCGGCGAGTGAGAACCAAGCCCCCAGCGTTCAAGTCGCCGCGCAGGAACAAGCTGCGCGTGTCGAACGGATGCAACGATACATCATCCGGCCAGAGGATTACTACGCCAAGCCGTGGAGCGAGTGCGAATACCGCGCCCCCGACAGCGAGACCACCGGCCTCTACGGCATCCCCAACTACATGGACAATCGCGTCCTGTACTACAACGACGACATGCTGATGCAGGCGGGCATCGTCGACGACCAGAACCGCCCCAAGCCGCCGGACACCTGGGAGCAGGTGCTAACCAAGCGTGTGGACACGCCCTCGGCGATTATCGAGGGCACGACGATCCGATGCGACGACGAAGACTTCATCGCCGCCGGCGTAGTCATCGGTGACAGCATCTCCCATCTCGACCGGCATGGGAACGTCACGCGAGCCATCGTCGCGTCCGTCGATGGGCCGCGCGCGCTGACCGTCCAGTCGCCGTATGCACGACGCGATCTGGCACTGCCAGCAGGTTCCGACCAGCACATCAAGATCTTCGCAGCCGACAGCTATTGCCTGAAGCTCAGCCGCTGGGACCAGGACGGCAATCTCCGCGTGGTCGGTTTCGAACCGCAGCACGGCAACGCCTGGCTCTATCTCTACGGCTGGTCGGCCGGCGGGCAGTTCCTCAGCGACGACGGTCGCCAATGCACACTGGACGATCCGGCCATTGTCGAGGCGCTTCAGTGGACGACCGACATCTACGACGCGATGGGCGGCGCCGACAAGGTCGTCGCGTTTCGCAAGTCGTTTCAGGTCGATGCCCAAGATCCGTTCGTCATGGGACAAATCGCCATGTTCGTTCACGGCGATTGGTTCATGCGCGATCTCGTTCGGTACAAGCCTGACATGCGGTTCGGCACGATCGCCCCACCGATCCCTCAGCGACGTCTCGATGCCGGCAAACCCAAGGTCAGTTGGGTGGCGGGCTTCGCGCATTGCATCCCCGCGACGTGCCCCGAGGACAAGCTCGAAGCCGCCTGGGCGATGGTGAAGTTCCTCGCCTCGCCCGAGGGCGGCATGATCATGAACGAACATGACGCCCAGCGCGAGCGAGGGCAGGGCCGGCTGTACATTGCCCGAATGAAGGCCAATCGTAAGCTCAACGAAGAGCAGATGCGCCGGTACATGAATGTGCCAAACATGCCGGAGCGTGTGCGGAATGCGATGCAGACCCACATCGACGTTCTGGCCGAATGCAAGTTCCGTCCGATCTCGCCGGCCGGCCAGGTGCTGTGGAACGCGCAGGCCGACGCACAGGACATCGCGTGGAGCCACACGATGACGCCCGCCGAGTCGCTCTCGCTTCAGGCCGGGCGCGTGCAGCGGGCACTGGACAGCTTCTACGATGCGCCCGATCGTCCGACGACCGTCAACTGGTACGTTCTCTTCGGCGGCTACGTCGCGTTGATCGTTGCGGTCTGCGCCGTCGTGTACGTGCGATACCGCCGATCGCGCGCGTCGCGCGGCTATCACAGCCGCGAGGCCAGGGCCGGGTTGGCGTTCATCCTTCCCTGGTTCATCGGCTTCGTCGTGCTCAGCGGCGGACCGATGGTCTTCTCGGCCATCATGAGCTTCACCGAGTATGACGTCATCAACGACGCCAAGTACGTCGGCCTGGACAACTATCGCGAGATGTTCACGGTCGACTGGGGCGGTCCCAATGCCGAGGGCAAGGAAACCGTCCCCACCGGTGTGCGCAAGGCCCTCATCAACACACTCTTCATGGCCATCGGGCTGCCGATCGGCATGGTCATCGGCCTGTTGCTCGCCATGCTTCTCGACACGCGCGTCCGAGGGCTGCGCGTCTATCGCACGCTGTTCTTCATTCCGGCGATCATGCCGATCGTGGCCGCGAGCATTCTCTGGCTATGGGTCTTCAACGCGCAGAACGGGCTGCTCAACTGGATGCTCTCGACCGCCGGGCTCGACGCCGTTATCGAATGGCTCAACGTCAACTTCGACGGGTTCAACCTCTCGCAGCCGATCAGTTGGCTGACGAACAAGGCCACGGCCAAGCCCGCCCTCATCATCATGGGCCTGTGGAGCGCCGGCTCAGCAATGATCATCTGGCTCGCCGGGCTCAAGGACATCCCCACGCATCTATACGAAGCCGCCGCAATCGACGGTGCCGGCCCCGTGCGACGGTTCTTCCGCATCACGCTGCCGCTGCTGTCGCCGTACATCTTGTTCAACCTCATCATCGGTCTCATCACGACGTTCCAGATATTTACACAAGCGTACATCATGACGCCCAACGGCTATCCTGAGCGATCGACGTACTTCTATGTATACAAGCTGTTCGACGAGTGCTTCTCGTTCTTCCGCCTCGGATACGGCGCGGCGATGGCCTGGGTGCTGTTTGTGATCCTGGTCGTTTTGACGCTCATCAATATGACGCTATCGAAGAAGTGGGTGTTCTATGCCGGGGATTGACGTGATAGCAGTCGGGCGCCACCCAAAGGAAGACTCGCGGGTGGAAGCCCGCACGCGTACGCATGGGTTCTTTCGGCGTCAGCACCCTGCCGGGACGACACCGGTAGGAGTCAGGCTTGGCGAGATTGACCGCGGAGGGGTCATGGATAGTAGCCGTGGGTGGAGCGCAGCGGAACCCGTGGGAACGCTCGTCCTGTGCGCAATTCCGCCCCGGCAGGGGCGGCGGATGCCGAACGCCTTGAACCCGCTGAATCGCCTATGCATATCGCTTCGCACGCGAGCCCTTCCGCCGCCCCTTCGAGGCGGAATGTGCGTGTTTCCATCTGTGACCACGGGGTCCGCTGCGATTCACCCGTGGCACCTTGCCGTCGCCCCTCCGGGGCGATCTCGTGGACGAACGTCCGCGCAACACACAAATGGAGAGATGGGTGAGGCCAAGGGCTTCAAGCCGCGCGGCGCTTCCCTGCCAAGAAGCGTCACTGGTCGTCGTACGTCCGCGCGGGCTGAAGCCCGCGGCTCGTCGGAAGACACATGGTTCTATCGCGGCTACGCGTTGATAGCACACGGTCACGAGAACGAATGAACATCAAGCAACCACTCTGGCATCGAGGCGTTCTGCACGCGATTCTCATCGGGGGATCCGCGCTGTTTCTCTTGCCCTACCTCTGGCTGCTGGGAACCAGTTGGAAGCTCGACAAGGAAATCCAGCAGGAAGACTTCAACATCCTGCCTCAGGCGCCGAAGGCTCGCACGGTCAGTCCCTACATCGACGAACGCACCTTCAGCGAGATCGCCCCGCCGGAATACGCCGACGCCGATGCGTGGAACACATGGGTCAAAGTGGCCCTGCAGGACGAGATCGGCCAGCACGTGGATGCATGGCAGAACGATCAGGCTGACCTGTTTTCGTTAGAGCCGGCCGCGCTGCGTACCGAGCTCATCGAAGGGGTCTTCAAGAACGTTGTCGCGGTATTGCCGTACGAAACGTGGACACTCGACGAGCCGGCCTTCCGCTCGGCCGTCCGAAACGCCGTCACGCAACAAATGCTCGCGGACGCCTTCGCCCGATGCTATCGCTACTTCGCTTTGGGCACGGTCCTCGTCAAGGACGTCGACTACCGCATCCACGATCTGACGGGCAATCGTTCCGTCGAGGACATTTGGCGTTCGACCCAAGGGCAGGCCACGATCAAGCCCGACCCGGACGGCGAAGGTTCCACGGCGATCATCTCCTACGACTTCTCCAGCGACGAGTCGTTCGAGATCGCCGGGGACTTCCAACTACCGATCGGTTGGGATCGGTTCAAGCGACTGAGCATCAGCCTCCGCCGCGACCAGACCTGGCACGAGATGCGAACGTTCATCGAGATCAACGGCAAGCTCTACCGATCCAGCGAGCCGAAGTATCTCAGTGCCGACAACTTCTGGGAGGCGTTGTTTCAACTACCCAGCGACGACGACAATCGGTTGATGGCGAAGCTCTATGTCCTGCTGGACGAGATCGGCAGCGGCCCCGAGTACGACCACGGCCAGGACGTCATGCGGCTGCGCGTGGCGGTCGCTAGAAGCTCTACGACCGAGGCCTATTACGCCAAGGGCACGGAGAACTACCGGCGCGTCTTCGACGAAGTGCCGTTCTGGCGTTATCTGGCGACGAGTGCGTTCCTGGCGATTGCCAACATCGTCGGGACGTGTCTGAGTTGCTCGCTGGCGGCCTACGCCTTCGCCCGGCTCAAGTGGCCTGGCCGCGAGTTCGCGTTCATTCTGGTCCTGGCGACGCTGATGATCCCGCCGCAGGTGACGATGATCCCGTCGTTCGTGATCTATCGCCAACTGGGCTGGTACAACACGCTCCTGCCGTTGTGGGTGCCGAGTTGTCTGGCGGTCAACGCCTTCGGCATCTTCCTCTTGCGGCAGGCGATGAAGGGATTGCCGCGCGACCTCGAAGACGCCGCCAAGATCGACGGCTGCGGGTTCTTCCGAACCTACTGGCACGTCGCCGTCCCCTTGATGAAGCCAACCCTCGCGGCCATCAGCGTCTTCACGTTCATGTACGTCTGGAACGACTTCATGGGCCCGCTGATTTACGTCAATGACCAAAGCCTGTACCCCGCCGCGCTGGGCTTGTTCAGCTTCATGGCCGGCCGCGAGGCACAGTTCACGCAGATCATGGCCGCCTCGGTCGTCATGACCCTGCCGGTCGTGGTCACGTTCTTCTTGTTGCAGCGGTACTTCATCCAGGGCGTGGCGCTCACCGGGGTCAAGGGCTGAGCCGCCTCCGGTAGACCCAAGGCGAGCCGGGCCGTCGTCGTCCTCGGCCATTCCGCGTTTGATGTCACACTCAGAAACCGGGGCCGGGACAGCCCGGCTCGCTGAGATGCCTGCGCACGCCTTGCCACACGGACGGTTTCCCATTACAGCCAGCGCCATGACCGCTGTTCCCAAACACGCGCATCCCGGAAAACGCCTGACGCCCCTGGACCGCGTCCTGGGCAAGCTCGCAACGACGCACGCGAGCGCCAATACGCGGCGATTCCTCAAGGCTGCCCGACGCGCGACGGCGACGCAGGATGCGCTGCTGGCCGAACTGATCCGTCGCGGCAGCAAGAGCGACTTCGGCCGCGATCACCACTTCGCCACGATACGATCCTTTGCCGACTTTCAGGCCAACGTACCCATCCGCACGTACGACGATCTCAAGCCCTACATCGATCGCCTGCTCCGCGGAGAGACGACCGCCCTGCTGCCGGCCGGCGAACGCATTCTCATGTTCGCCCTGACCAGCGGCACGACGGCCGAGCCCAAATACATCCCCGTCACGCCCCGCGTCCTCGCCGACAGCCGGCGTGGCTGGAATGCCTGGGGCGTCAAGGCGGTGCTCGACCATCCGGGCAGCTTGCTGCGTTCCATCGTGCAGGTCACGAGCCCGATGAACGACCACGCCGCGCCGTCGGGCGTTCCCTGCGGCGCGATCACGGGCCTGCTCGCCAACACCCAGAAGCGGCTCGTTCGGCGGTACTACACCTCCGTACCGGCCATCGCCCAGATCGGCGACCCACAGGCGAAGTATTACACGATCATGCGACTGGCGATCCCGCGGGACGTGGCCTGGCTGGTGACGGCCAACCCTTCGACGCTGCTGCTGCTGGCCAGAACGGCCGACGCGCATCGCGAGCGGATCATCCGTGACATTCGCGATGGCACACTATGCGCCGAGATGCGGGTGGACGCCTCCATCCGCGCGGCCATCGCGAATCGCCTCTCGCCCGATCCGGCGTGCGCGAAGCGGCTGGAGCGCATCGTCGCCGATCGCGGCTCGCTGATGCCGAAAGACTACTGGAATCTGACCTTCAGGGCGCACTGGTGCGGCGGGACGATGGGGCTCTATGAGACGCAGTTCCCCGCCTACTACGGCGACGTTCCCGTACGGGACATCGGCCTTGTCGCCAGCGAGGGCCGTATGTCGATTCCCGTCGAAGACGGCACGGCCGCAGGCATCCTTGCCGTGACGAGTCAGTTCTTCGAGTTCCTCCCCGCCGGCGAGTACGGAACCTCCCGACCGATAGTGCTGAGAAACGACGAGTTGACCGAAGGGGAGGAGTACTTCCTCGTCCTCACGAACGCCGGCGGCTTGTATCGCTATGACATGGGTGATCGTGTCCGCGTAGTCGGCCACGTCGGGGAAGCCCCGTTGATCGAGTTCCTCAGCCGCGACGCACACACGTCATCGATGGCTGGCGAGAAGCTGACCGAGGACCAGGTCGTCATGGCGATGTGCCGGGTTCTGGATGGAGTCGACGGTCGCCGTGAGTCAGCCGCCGCGTCGCCCCGCTTCGTGGACTTCGTACTCAGCCCGCACTGGGCCGATGTGCCGCGCTACCGGCTCTATGTCGAAGCGGACGACGCACGCCCTCTGCGCGATCTGGCCCATCGATTCGACGAGGCCCTCAGCGACGTCAGCGTCGAGTATGCCTCGAAACGCAAGACGCTCCGGCTGGAAGCGGTCGAGTTGGCCGAACTGCCCAACGGCACGCTCGCTGATCGCGATCGCACACTCCGCCGACAACGTGCCAGAACAGCGGAGCAGTTCAAGCACCAGTACCTACTCCCCAAGCCCGGCCTCGACGCGGAGTTGCACCGGGCGTCGCCGCTCTGATCGCCCGGCGGCTGGGTTGATGCCCGGCCGCGACCCACCGATTGCGATCCGTGGGCTTGAGCCTGCCTCAGATCTTCAACAACGAATCGAGACGGTTCTGCAACTCGTCGATGGCCCGCACCATGGCGCGGTTGATCGCGTCCTGGCCTGGCGCGCCCGGCGTCTGCCAATTGCGGATCATGTTCTTGAGGGCGTAGAGCTTCGGCTTGTCGGCCGTACTCATCAGAAGCTGTTTCATGCGGATGAATTGATGTTCACTCGATGTCATGGCGAAACCTCCCGATAACGAGCGCCCGCCGTTGTCCGTGTCGAATGGACCGGCAACCTCCGCGGACCCTCCGACCCTCGATACGGCCCGCGCGGACCATCCCCTAGTATGACAGCGCTAGGTCGCCATCCAAGGGACGAGCCGCGGGCTTCAGCCC
>CAYYPB010000079.1:0-9056 GCA_964473405.1 uncultured Planctomycetaceae bacterium | reverse complement strand
GGCGGGGACGATGCTCGGCGCCGCTTGCCCGATTCACAAGTCGCCTGAACTGTCAAGGACCCAACTTCCTGTGAAATCGTGTTGACATCGGCCGAAGCGGGCAACATAGTACGCCACTGGCGTTCTAGCCTCAGCCGCCGCCCGCACGCCGCTGCTGATCGTTCAAACGAGTACCCAGAGCGACATCGCGGTAAGGGTTGCGTTCGAGAGGACCGCGTCGCCGCGGCAGAGTAGTCACAACGATGAAGATCTTCATGCTAGGATGGGAGTTTCCGCCGTTCATCAGCGGTGGCCTCGGAACGGCCTGTTACGGACTGACACGGGCATTGAACCAATTGGGACACGAGATCGTCTTCGTGCTCCCGCAGAACGTCGACGGCTCAGACGCCCAGCACGTCCGCCTGAAGACCCACCCGTCGGGCACAACCGCGTCCGCGACGGGGCCGGAGTCGCCCACCTATCAAACACTGCAAGTCGAGGGGCTGGATCGCGTCGAGTTGCGTGCCATCCCATCGTCATTGCGTCCCTACGGTCGACCCGAGGATTACGAGAAAGGCGTCCGCTTCGACGTCGTGCCTGAGGACATCCAGGGGCATCTCGTTCGGCTCGTCGAGAACGCCCGCGACGATCTGAAGTCCGCCGCGCGACAGGTTCTCGCCAGCGACACCTCGGTGAAGCCCGATCCGGACGGCGGCAAGTCGGGGCACTACGACGGCGACATGTTCGGCGAGGTGCATCGCTACGCCAAGATCGCGATGCAGATGGCGTTGGATGAGTCGTTTGATGTCATTCACGCCCACGATTGGATGACCTATCCGGCGGGGATTGCGGTCGCCGCCATCACCGGCAAGCCGTTGGTCATTCACGTCCACTCGACAGAGTTCGACCGTACCGGCGAACACGTCAACCAGCGCATCTACGACATCGAACGCCAGGGGATGCAGAGCGCCCATCGCGTGATCTGCGTCAGCCATCTGACCCGAAACATCGTTCTCAGCCGCTACGGTGCCGCCTCGGACAAGGTCGAGGTCGTCTACAACGCCATCGACCAGAACGGCGAGTCGCGCGTCCTGCCGGCGCCGATTCGGCGCGACGAGAAGATCGTCCTGTTCCTCGGCCGCATCACGCTGCAAAAGGGACCGGAGTACTTCCTCGCGGCGGCGAAGAAGGTTCTCGATCACGGGAAGAACGTTCGTTTCATCATGGCGGGCAGCGGGGACATGATCCGCAAATCCATCGACATGGCCACGCGCATCGGCATCGGTGACAAGGTGTTGTTCACCGGATTCCTGCGAGGCGATGACGTGGCTCGCGTCTATAAGATGGCCGACCTGTACGTCATGCCCAGCGTCAGCGAGCCCTTCGGCATCGCCCCGCTCGAAGCCTTGTCGCACGATGTGCCAGCGTTGATTTCCAAACAGTCCGGCGTCTCGGAAATCCTCAAGCATGTCCTCAAAGTCGACTTCTGGGACATCGACGAGATGGCCAACAAAATCATCGCCGTCCTTCGGCATCCGCCGCTGCAAGCCACTTTGCGGGAGCACGGCAATTTCGAGATCAGGCGACTCACATGGCGAGATTCGGCCCGGGGTTGCCTGGGTGTCTACGGCCGTGCGATTTCCGTGAGGAACTAACCGGGCCTCCAGCAGGGGAGACTGCCGAGTTATGGCATCCGTGTGCTTCTACTTTCAGGTTCATCAGCCGTTTCGACTGCGGCGTTACTCTGTTTTCGATTCCGTCCCGGCCTACTTCGATGACGCTCAGAACGCGGAGATCCTCCGCAAAGTAGCCGACCGTTGCTATCTGCCCGCCAACCGCTGCATCGCCGAGTTGATCAAGATGCACGAAGGCCGCTTCCGCGTTGCCTACTCGCTGTCCGGCGTCGTCCTGGATCAGTTCGAGTCTATCGCCCCCGAGGTGATCGAGAGCTTCCAGCAGTTGGCCGAGACCGGCTGCGTCGAGTTTCTGGCCGAGACGTACCACCACAGCTTGGCGTTCCTTTACTCGCGGGACGAGTTCACCGAGCAGGTCGCTCTGCATCACGCACGGATTGAGGCCCTCTTCGGCCAGCGCCCGACGACATTCCGCAACACCGAGTTGATCTACAGCAACGAACTCGCCCAGACGGCGCATGCCTTGGGGTACGAAGCCGTCCTGGCCGAGGGGGCCGACCAGGTCCTCGGCTATCGATCGCCGAACCAAGTCTATGTCGCGCCGGGCCTGCCGATTCGCGTACTCCTGAAGAACTTCCGCCTGTCCGACGACATCGCCTTCCGGTTCAGCAACCAGAGCTGGTCCGAGTGGCCGTTGAACGCGAGCAAGTTTGCCGGCTGGATCAACGAGGTCAACGGCGACGGACACTCGGTCAATCTGTTCATGGACTACGAGACGCTCGGCGAGCACCAATGGAAGGAAACCGGCATCTTCGACTTCTTGATGCGATTGCCTTCTGAAATCCTCCAGAACGAAGACAACAACTTCAAGTGGCCGAAGGAGGTGGCGTCGACCTACGAGCCGGCGGGCGAATTCGACGCCCCCCACTTGATCAGTTGGGCCGACACGGAGCGGGACTTGTCCGCCTGGTTGGGCAACGCCATGCAGTCGAACGCCTTGCAGGAGACGTACAATATCGAGAAAGCTGTCAAGGCCACGGGCGACGAGGGCCTGCTGACCGACTGGCGCCGCTTGCAGTCGTCAGACCATTTCTACTACATGTGTACGAAGTACTTCGCCGACGGCGACGTCCACCAGTACTTCAACCCCTACGAATCGCCCTACGACAGCTACATCAACTACATGAACGTGCTCGACAATATCGGCCTTCGGGCGAAGTGATCGGTATCAAGGGCCGGCGGCGTCCACCGACCTCACTCAGGGGGGGCAACGACGCCCCTAGGCCGCGGCCATGGGGCGACGGAGTAGCCTCCATCTGCTATAGTAGCTCCAGGACGTTGCCGTCCGCGTGCATCGCGGAGCGGCTCGGTGACCATCTACGAGCCGGCGTTCCCACGCCGCATCTACCATCAAGGTCAAACAAGCATGACTCGATTCAAACTCGCGATCATTGTCGGCGGCGGTCCGGCACCGGGTATCAACGCCGTGATCGGGGCCGCGACGATCGAAGCCATCAACCACGGCATGTCCGTCGTCGGCATGTACGAGGGTTTCAAGTGGCTCGCATCCGACAAGTTCGTGCCCGAACGGCACGCGGTGGATCTGCGGATCAGCGATGTCGGCCGGATTCACTTCACCGGCGGTTCGCTGCTGATGACCTCGCGGACGACGCTTCTGGACGAAGCACAACTCCAGACCTCGACCGTCGTAACAATGAACGAGGAGAAGGTCGCCCTGGTCCTGCGACACCTCATCGAACTCGGTATCACACACCTTCTCACCATCGGCGGGGATGATACGGCCCTCAGCGCTCGCTTCGTCGCGGAAAAGACCGGTGGGCGAATTCGCGTCGTTCATGTGCCCAAGACAATCGACAACGACCTACCGCTGCCCGGCGACATCCCCACGTTCGGATTCGCCACCGCGCGACATATCGGCTCGGGCCTGGTCGCCAATCTGATGGAGGATGCACGAACCACTGGACGCTGGTTCATCGTGGTCGCCATGGGACGCCACGCCGGCTTCCTTGCACTGGGCGTGGGCAAATCGACGGGAGCTACACTGACGCTCATCCCGGAGACGTTTCCGGAGGACATCAGTTTCGGACACCTGGTCGATGTCATCGAGGGTTCCATCATCAAACGCCGGGCCATGCAGCGGCCCTATGGTGTCGTCGTCATCGCCGAGGGGCTGGCCTATCGGCTCGGTGATCGCGAGGAAATCGAGCGACTGCTCGGCAAGAAGGTACCCCTCGATGCGGCCGGACATCTTCGCCTCGCCGAGGTACCCATGGCACGGCTCGTGACGGACGAACTGAACCGCCGCTTTGGAGAACGGAACGATCCGCTGACCGTCGTTCCGCAAACGCTCGGCTATATGCTCCGGTGCGCTTCGCCCGTGCCGTTCGACATGGCATACTGTCGCGACTTGGGCAACGGGGCCATCCGACTGCTCCTCGATACATCGCTCGATCTTCGCGGCGGCGTCATGGTCACGATTCAGGGTAGCAATCTGCGCCCCTTGCGATTCAGCGAGATGGTCGACCCCGAAACGAACCGGACGCGCGTCCGCACCGTGGACACGGAGTCCGACGCCTATCGAGGTGCCAGAGCCTACATGATCTGCCTGGAGAAGAGTGACATCGAAAGGCCGGCCATGTTGGCAAAGCTGGCGGCAGCCGCACGCCTGTCCGAGGATGAGTTCGTCGTGCGATACCGAAGGGCGGCGGAGGCACTGGCCTACAAGCCGGTCTCCAAGATCATGATGGACAGTCCACCAAGCGAACCGCAGGAACCGTGACGGTTCGGCCGCAAGTAACACCATCCGTCGACGCGCCGCCGGGCCGTGCCCCCGTTCTCGGGCCATTCGACGGCTGATCCGTCACCGTCGGAGCATCTCGTCCAGAATCCCGCACGTCTCCAACTTCTTGGCCAGGGCCTCTGCCGCGAGCCGGTGGCCGAGTTCCGTCGGGTGCGTCTCGTCGAAGAGGAAGACCGGCGCCGTCGCCGGGCCCCTTGGCGTATGCGCCTCCCACGCGGGCAGCACATCGAGGTAGGGCACGCCCTGCCGCCGAGCGACCTCTGCGAACACGCCCTGCGGTTCGAGCGAGGCGTCGGAGTTGACGACCTGATGCCAGACCGGAAAACAGACGATCATCAGCGGCAACCCTTGCTCTCGGCACGTCTCCACGATGGGTTCGATCTGGCTCAGTGTGCGCTGCCAGGCCCGATCCACGCGGTCAGAACGCACGGGGGCTAGCAGTTCCTCAAACTGGAAATGCTGCGTCCTCTCGGCGGCGGCGAGAACCTCCTGCTCGTCGACCATCAGTTGCTTGCCCCAGCGGATGGCCAGACGGTGCAGACCACTCCAATGACCCGGCGGCACGACCTGTTCGTATTCCGGGTGTCGGTCATCCGCATTCGATGCGACGAGATCGAATTGGCGCGTCACGTCGTTGAGGCAGAGCTGCAACACAACGAGAGCCGGCTCCAGAGCGAGACCTTCGTGGACGAGGAAGTGATACTCCTGACCGGGATCATAGCCCATCACACCTCCGTTGAGACAGGCCAGACGCAGTGCGGGGCGGCGCCGATTCAGCAGGCCTACTGTCTGCTCGCAATACGACACGGCGGCGAGATGCCCGTAGCCGAACGTCACGGAATCGCCGAGGAACAAGACGCGCCGCTTGTCCTGAATCTCGCGAATCGGTCCCGTCTCGGCCACGCGCAGGCCGTGTTCTTCGATGCGGACGCGTGTGGCCAGAAACGCCTCGACGCCGGGAATGTGCGCCCATCCGCGTTGCGGATGCATCTTGAAGACCCCGTTTCTCGACAGGGGCGCCGGGTAGATTGCGTTGACGATGCGATCGACCGAGACAATCCAGCCAAGCGACGCCATCACGAGCATTGCCTTGGCGGTCCGCGGCGAGATCGTGCGGCGGCGGCGAAGACCGAGCATCGCCGCCGCACAGAGGATCGCCACGACACTGTGACCGATCATGGCGTTGAACAGCGGCTCTATGTTCTCGGCATGGAGACTCACCATCGCGGTGGGAATCGTCGCGACACCGGCCATGAGAATGGCCACGACCACGGCGTAGAACGTGCATACAGCCAACAGAAGACGGGCCAAACGAACGAACAGTGCAGGATCACCCGATCGAGGTGGCATGCGGCTCCCCTGTGGCCTCTCCGACGGACGAACGCTACGACGTCGCTGCCGGTTCGGCAACGGCCTCCGGTTCGATCGAACGCCACAACAACTCGGCGATATCCAGCTCCTCGACGTCCTCGCGCCCCCTGTCGGCCAAGCCGTCGATCAACATCCGCTGGCAGAACGGACAACTCGACGCGACGACGTCCGGCTTCGTTTCGAGAAGCTGTTCGGTCCGCACCACCGGCACCTTGCTCGTGCCGGATTCCTCTTCCTTGAACATCTGCGCCCCGCCCGCCCCGCAGCACATGCCGCGATCGCGCCTCGCCTCGGGCTCCAGGATCGTCAGCCCGTCAATCGCCTTGAGCGCATCGCGCGGGCCGTCGTAGATGTCGTTGTATCGGCCGAGGTAGCACGAGTCGTGGAACGCAACGCGCGCATCGATGCGTCGCTTCGGCGTCAACCGGCCCTCGGCCACGAGCCGGGACAGGAACGTGCCGTGATGCTCCACGTCGAACTTGCCGCCGAAGTCGGGGTACTCGTTGAGCAGCGTGTTGAAGCAGTGCGGGCAACTGGTGATGATCTTCCTCGGAGCGTAACCGTTGAGCGTCTCGACGTTCATCTCCGCCATCATCTGGAAGAGAAACTCGTTGCCGGCGCGCCGAGCCGCGTCGCCCGTGCAGTTCTCCTCGTCGCCGAGAATCGCGAAACTCACGCCCGCCTCGATGAGCAGACTGGCCGTGGCCCGAGCGATCTTCCGCGCCCGATCATCGAAGGATGCCGAGCAGCCGACCCAGAACAACACGTCCGCGTCGGGCTTGTCCCGCATCAACGGCACGTCGAGGCCCTCGGTCCACGCGGCCCGATCGCTCGCCGGGAAGCTCCACGGATTGGAATTCGTCTCGATCCCGCGGAAGGCGTTCTGCAACTCGGCGGGGAACTCTGACTTCTCCATAACGAGATAGCGTCGCATGTCGACGATCTTGTCCACATAGGTGATGAAGACGGGGCACTCGGTCTCGCAGGCCCCACAGGTCGTGCAAGCCCAGAGAACCTCGGGATCGATCGAATCCGGCACCAGCTCGGCGGCCTCGCCGGGCTTGCCGCCCACCAGCGTCTTCTCGTTCTTGTAGAGAAGGTTGCGCAGGTCCAGGGTGAGTTGCTTGGGGCTCAGTTTCTTGCCCGTGTTGGCCGCGGGACATTGATCGGTACACCGGCCGCACTCCGTGCAGGTGTACAGGTCCATCACACCCTTCCAGCTCATCTGGTCGATTCGAGCCAGGCCGAGCGTTTCTTCGCGCTCGATCTTCCCCTCGATGTCTTCGACATTGGGCAGCCGTCCGCGCGGCGCGAGGCTCTGGGCGAAAACGTTGGGGATCGCCGTAATGACGTGGAAGTGCTTGGAGATCGGCAGGAGGTTCAGGAAGATCAGCACGAGGGACACATGCGTCCAGAATCCCGCGTGCTTGAGGCAACCCAGGACGCCGTCGCCGGCGCTGGAGAGCATGAGCCCCGCGAGCGAACCCGCCGGCTCGTACCAATTGAATCCAAACACCTCACCGGCGGCCCGCGCGGCCTCCACGCCCGCCGCCCCGTCGTACAGAATGTCGGCGAACATCATCACCTCGATGATGAGGATGATGAGCAGGCCCTCGAACGACAGCGTCATTCGCTTGGGCCGCGCGATCACGCGATAATAGACGAACACGCCCGCCGCAACGATCACCAGCACGGCCGCGAAATCCTTGAGGAACGAGTAGGCCATGCCCAGAACCGTGTCGTGACCGAGGATCCAAAGATCGAAACCCTCGACGTAGCCACGGCCGAAGAGAGTCACCGAGCGCAACAGCAAGACGAGGAAACCGATGAAGATGATCTGGTGCGCCGTGCCGGCCCACGGATAACGCGGCATCCGCTTCTGAGCGAAGGCGAACGTAAACGTGCGCTTGAGCCGCTCGCCGATCCGATCACAACGGCACTCGTCCGGCCCGATCCGCATCAGACGCCAACGGCGGCACATCTGCCATGCGAAGACAGCGATTCCGACAACCAACAGAACGGTCATCCAGATGGGGCTCATGGTGTGCGTCCAGAACGGGGTTCTTGTTGCCGCAAATCGGCCGAATACGACGGCGCTGCCTCGCCGGGTTCGAGTCGTGTGGTTCGGCCAGTGTAGAGCTTCCTAACGAGGGAAGGCCACTCAGCGCCGTGCGTCCGCGCGGGCTGAAGCCTGCGGCTCGCGCCTGGGGGGCGGCGTCGCGCTGCCACCCTAGGCCCCTTTGAGCGCCTCGGTCATCGCCGGAACGACCTCGAACAAATCGCCCACGATGCCGTAGTCGGCGATCTTGAAAATCGGTGCCTCCGGATCGGTGTTGATCGCGACGATGCGGCGGCTGCCGCGCATGCCCGCGAGGTGCTGGATCGCCCCGCTGACACCACAGGCGATGTACAACTGAGGCGTCACCGTCTTGCCCGTCAAGCCGACCTGACGCGAATGCGGTTGATAGCCCGCGTCACAGGCGGCCCGCGTCGCACCCACGGCGGCGTCCAGTTCCTTGGCGAGGACCTCGATGATGTTGAAGTTCTCTTCGCTCTTGAGGCTGCGCCCGCCCGTGACGATGATCGCTGCTTCAGTCACGTCCTTCTCGCCGCCGCCCACGCGCTTGACGTCCTTCGTCACCTGTCGAGCGTCATCCTCAGCAGCCGCGAACGGAACATCGACGCGCTCGGCCTTGGAGCCATCGCCCGCCGGAGTCGCGAAGGCGTTGGGTCGAACCGAGGCCATCTGAATCTTGCTGCCATTGAAGTGGACCTTGTTGGCGGCCTTGCCGTTGTAGATGGGTCGCTCGGCAAGCAATGCGCCCGCGTCATCGATGTCCAACGCCGTGCAATCGGTCGCCAAGCCCGCATCCAGGCGGATGGCCACGCGCGGGCTGAGATCGCGTCCCATGAACGACGCGGCCATCAGGATGATCTGCGGATCGGCCTTGGCGGCGACATCGGCCAAGCATCGGCTGTAAGTCATCGCGTTGTAGGCAGCCAGCGGCTCGGCATCTATCAGATAGATCGCCGCGACGCCCGTTGTGTCCAGTGCGTCGGCCACCGGGCCGAGCCCATGTCCGATCAGCGCGGCCGCCACGCGACCGCCCGTCTTGGTGGCCAGTTCCTTCGCAGCCGTGATCGCCTGCAAAGCCCCGGCGTGAATCGTCCCTTCCCGCTGCTCGACAAAAACCAGGATGTCCTTCGTCATCATCGCCTCGCTTGTGAAACCAAGTTGCTCAATTCCAAGT
>CAYYPB010000078.1:0-9109 GCA_964473405.1 uncultured Planctomycetaceae bacterium | reverse complement strand
GCACGCGCCTTGCGATGTGTACGCTCCGCCAGGACGGCCCGGCGTTGGGGCGAGATGTTCTGCTGGGTGACCTTCTGGACGGCCAACTCGACCGCATCGCTCGGCAAGCGCTGGCCTCCGATCGCGTGGTGCGCATCAGTCACTTGTATCCCGGTCAATTGCTAGTGTGGAAGGATCTCCACGCGATCCGCGCGTCACTCATCGCGGAGTACGATCGCCGCGTCAGGACAACCGGCGGCACGCTGCTGAGTTTCTTTCTGGATTGGTCGGATCGGATGCGCAGAGAAACGCTGAACAGCGCCGTCGGCTACGAGATCGTAGCGATGCCTGTCGACGCCCGGTTGTGCGTTGCGGGGCCTGCCGACGCAGTTCCATAATGCCCGACGGCGGCTTATCCCTCAGACATCATCTTCCGCAGGACCGTGGGGAGGATCCCACCGTTTCGATAGTAATCTATCTCCACCGGCGTATCGATGCGGACGAGGGCCTGAAACTTGCGATCGGGCCCATTGCCGTCGGCGGACTTGGCCGTGACCGTGACTTCCTGGCGTGGGGTCAGGGCGTCTGACAGTCCCTCGATCGCGAAGACCTCCTCGCCCGTCAGTTTGAGGGTTTCTCGCGTCTGGCCGGGGAGGAACTGCAGAGGCAGCACGCCCATGAAGACGAGATTGCTGCGATGGATGCGTTCGTAGCTCGCGGCGATGACGGCTTTGACGCCGAGGAGCATCGTGCCCTTGGCCGCCCAGTCGCGGGACGAGCCGGTGCCGTACTCGGCGCCTGCCAGAACGATCAGCGGCGTGCCGGAGGCCTTGTACTTCAGCGAGGCGTCGTAGATGCTCATTTGCGCCCCAGTGGGCAGGTGTCGTGTGAGGCCGCCTTCGGTGCCGGGGGCGAGGTGGTTACGCAGGCGAACGTTGGCGAACGTGCCGCGCGTCATGACCTGATCGTTGCCCCGGCGCGAACCGTAGCTGTTGAAGTCACGAACCTCGACGCCGCTCTCGAGGAGATACCGGCCGGCCGGGCTGTCGGGCGCGATGTTGCCGGCGGGCGAAATGTGGTCCGTGGTCACCGAGTCGCCGACCATCACGAGAACCCGCGCATTGGCGATCGGCTGAATCTCCGCCGTCTCGGTCGTCATGCCCACGAAGAACGGCGGCTCTTGCACATAGGTGCTGTCGTCGTTCCAGGCGTAGGCACCGCCCTCGCCCGCATTGATGCGGTTCCATTTTTCGTTGCCATCGAACACGTTGCCGTAACGGTCCTTGAACATGTCAGGCGTGATCGACTTGCCGACGGCGTCGGCGACTTCTGCATTGGTCGGCCAGATGTCGCGAAGGTAGAGATCCTTGCCTTCGGCGTTGGTGCCGATCGGCTCGCTCAACAGGTCGATATCCACGCGCCCGGCGATCGCGTAGGCCACGACGAGCGGCGGCGAAGCGAGGTAGTTCGCCTTGACCAGTGGACTGATGCGGCCTTCGAAGTTGCGGTTACCGCTCAGGACGGCCGCGGCGATGAGGTCGCGGCCAGTGATGGTCGCCGAGACCTCGGCCGGCAGGGGGCCCGTGTTGCCGATGCAGGTCGTGCAGCCATAGCCGACCGTATAGAAACCGAGCTTCTCGAGTGGCTCGGTCAGGCCCGCTCGATCCAGATAGCCCGTGACGACGCGCGAACCGGGGGCGAGGCTGGTCTTGACGAAAGGCTTGACCGTCAGCCCTTTGGCGAGGGCCTTCTGCGCGAGTAGGCCGGCGGCGATCATGACCGACGGGTTGCTCGTGTTGGTGCAACTTGTGATCGCGGCGATGACGACCGCGCCGTGGCCGATCTCGGTGATGGGGCCGTCGCCCTTGACGGTGCCGAGCCGGGTCAGATCCTTCTCGGCCAGCTCGAACCCGCGATTCTTGACGGGGGCCATCAGCGATGCTCGAAACGCCTTCTTCATGTCGGTGAGCCGGATGCGGTCCTGCGGCCGCTTGGGGCCTGCCAGCGAGGGTTCGATCGTGGACATGTCCAGGAATAGGGTGTCCGTGAACACGGGATCGGGCATGTCGTCGGTGCGGAACAGCCCCTGCTCCTTGCAGTATTGCTCGACGAGATCAACCTCCGCAGTCGTGCGGCCGGTTCGTTCCAGGAATCGCAACGTCTCGTCGTCGATGGGGAAGAAGCCCATCGTCGCGCCATACTCCGGCCCCATGTTGGCGATGGTCGCGCGATCCGGCAGACTTAGTTCACCCAGCCCATCGCCGTAGAACTCGACGAACTTGCCGACGACGCCCTTGGCTCGGAGCATCTCGACAATCGTGAGGACGAGGTCGGTCGCCGTCGTACCTTCGGGCAGTCGGCCGTTGAGCTTGAAGCCGATCACCTCGGGCGTGAGCATGTAGATGGGCTGACCCAGCATGCAGGCCTCGGCCTCGATGCCGCCGACGCCCCAACCCAAGACGCCGAGGCCGTTGATCATCGTCGTGTGACTGTCCGTGCCGACGAGCGTGTCGGGCACGGCGATCATCTCGTCGCCGTCGGGCCGCAGCATCACGGCCTTGGCGAGATACTCGAGATTGACTTGGTGAATGATCCCAGTCGAGGGCGGCACGACCCGCAGACCATCGAAGGCCTGCTGCCCCCAGCGGAGGAACTCGTAGCGCTCGCCGTTCCGGGCAAACTCGATGTCCTCGTTCATCGACAAGGCGTCGGCCGAGCCGAACCGATCCACCTGGACCGAGTGGTCGATCACGAGGTCGACCGGCACGAGCGGATTGATCTTCCCCGGGTCGCCACCGAGGCGAACCATCGCCGAACGCATCGCCGCCAGATCAACGACCGCCGGCACGCCCGTGAAGTCCTGGAGTACAACACGAGCGGGCGAGAAGGGCAGCTCCGTCTTGGCCGGTTTCTCTGCGTTCCACGCCGCGAGATTGCGGACGTCGTCTTCGCTGACGACGCCGTCGCCGGCGCAGCGAAGGAGGTTCTCCAGCAGCACCTTGATGCTCAGCGGCAGGGTTCGGATGCCGTCCATGCCCGCGTCGATCAGGGCTTGGAGTCGGTAGATGCCGACCGGGCCTGATGCGGTTTCCAATGTACTCTTTGCTCTGAATGGATCGTTGGGGGTCGTCGTGGGCATCTTGTTCCTTTGCTCGTTGCTCGATTCGAGAGTTGTGGGGGACCTGCGGGGCCCGCCGCGCCGGGTCGCGATTATACGGGCAAGCTCGCTATCGTGTCAGGGGTAGGGGAGACGATCCAGCTCTCGTTGGCTCGCTGGGCGGTGACGTTCACGGTGTGGCGTGTTAGAATCCAGGGCTCATGCCGTTGAAGAGAGCTGTAGGCGAGTCCCCCACACGGTCCTGTTCTTTCCGAAAGGTAGCGAGATGGCGAAGCAAAAGTGGATATTGGCGGCTGTTTTGGCGTGCAGCTTGGTTGCGAGCCCGGCCCTGGCGATCGACCTGGGTGACGACGCACCGCCGCTGAAGATCAAGAAATGGGTCAAGGGCGACGCGGTCGACCTCGCCAAGGGTAAGGACAAGAACGTCTTCGTCGTCGAGTTCTGGGCGACGTGGTGCGGTCCGTGCATCAAAGGCATCCCTCATCTGACCGAGCTCCAGAAGGAGTACAAGGACAAGGGCGTCGTCTTCGTCGGCATCAGCGCCGAGAAGACCAGCGTGGTCAAGAAGTTCGTCGAGAAGCAGGGCGACAAGATGGGCTATGCCGTCGCGGTCGACAAGAAGCGCGCGACGAATAGAGCCTACATGAAGGCGTCGGGAATCAACTACATTCCGTACGCCTTCATCGTCGACAAGGGGGGCAAGCTCGTCTGGCGAGGCAGCCCCTATGACATCGACGAGCCGCTCGAGCAGATCGTCGAGGGCAAGTACGACATCGAAGCCGCAAAGAAGGCCGCGAAGAAAGCTGCGGAGGCTGCCAAGAAGGCCGAGAAGGCCATGAAGTTGATGGGCGAGTACTTCGACATGGTATCCGATGGCGAGAAGCCCAAGAAGGCCGCCAAGCTCGGCAAGAAGGTGTTCAAGCTTGCCAAGGGTGATCCACAACTCCTGAATGCGCTGGCGTGGACCATCCTCACCGAACCGAAACTTGAAGGCAATCGCGATTTGAAGCTGGCCAAGAAGGCGGCCAAGGCTGCCAACAAGGCCGCGGGTGGCAAGGATGCCGCGATCATGGATACCTACGCCCGGGCCCTGTTCGACACGGGCGACAAGGCCGAGGCGATCGAGCTTCAGAAGAAGGCCATCGAACTTGCGAAGGATCCGCGAATGAAGGCCGACCTCGAGAAGACACTCAAACGCTACAAGGAAGAGGCGAGCGACGAAGAGGTCTGATCGGCCCGATCAGCGCCGCGACCGTAAGGGAGCGCTTGGGGTTTCTTCGGCAGTTCTGCGCCCCGGCGGGCCCTTGTGTTTGCGCCGTGGGCGCTCCCTCACGGTCGCGGCTCTGATCCGGGCCGCGCACCCTACGCATGCGATATACAAACGTCCACATAGAAACCCCCGCCTACGAGCTGCCGCCCAACGTGGTCACGTCGGCCGCGCTGGAGGATCGTCTGGCCGCGCTGTACAAGGCCCTGTTTCTTCAGCCGGGGCAGTTGGAGGCGTGGACCGGCATCCGCGAACGCCGCTATTGGTCTGACGGCATGACCATGGCCGAGGGGGCGACGCGGGCCGGCTGCAAGGCGATGGACGCCTCGGCCGTCGCGCCGGGCGACGTCGGCATGTTGATCTATGGGGGCGTGTGTCGCGACCACCTCGAACCGGCGAATGCCTGCGAGGTGGCCCACGGCCTCGGTCTGTCGAGCAAGACCCAGATTCACGACGTCTCCAACGCCTGCCTCGGCGTCGTCACCGGCATCGTGCAGGTCGCCAACGCCATCGAACTCGGCCAGATCAAGGCCGGTCTCGTCGTCTCCTGCGAGTCGGCCCGGCAGATCGTGGACCTGACGATCGACAAGATGTTGGCCGCCGGCGACATGGAGACGCTGCGGCTGTCGCTGGCGACGCTGACCGGTGGGAGCGGGGCCGTGGCCGTGCTGGTCACGGACGGCTCGTTTGCGTCGCCGGTCCATCGCCTCGTCGGCGGGACTGTGCGGAGTCGAGCGGAGCACCACGGCTTGTGTCGTTGGCTGCCCGCCGGCAGCGGCCCCAGCGCGAAGCCGACGGAGATGATCACCGACGCCGCCGGCGTGCTGGAACACGGCGTGCAACTCGGAAAAGAGACGTGGGACGCTTTTCTCGAAGAGTTGGGCTGGACGGTCGAGCAGGTCGATCGCACGATCTGCCATCAAGTCGGCGCGCCACACCGGACGACCGTGCTAAAGATGCTCGGCATCGATGCGTCCCGCGACTTCCAGACCTACGAGTTCCTCGGCAACATCGGCACGGTCAGCCTGCCCATCACCGCGGTCCTCGCCGAGCAGCGCGGCTTCTTGCAGAAAGGCCAGCGCACCGCCCTATGCGGCATCGGCAGCGGGCTCAGTTGCGTGATGCTGGGCGTCGAGTGGTAGGGATTCGCCAAACGGCAAGCCGGGTGGAACGCCGCTGGTTGTAAGCGGGCGGCTTCGCCTCGTGTGGGCCTACGAATCCCGCCCCAGCGTCAGATCCTTGTTGTCGTCTTCCGTCTTGTCTTGCATCGAGTAGTGGCCGTCCTGCCGGGCGTGGTTGACGGCCAGCTTCTGGCGGTAGAGGTCCATCACGTCCTGGGCGTTCATGCCCACGCACTGGGCCATCGATATCCAGAAGAACAGGATATCGATCACCTCCACCCGGGCGTTCTGCAGGTCGTGAAGCTCGAACCGACGGCCCTCCTTCGCCTCGGTACACCAGTGCTTCCAAAACGTGCAGTCCCGCAGCTCCTCGAGCTCGCTCGCCGCGGCCATGATGTAGTTGTTCAACCACTCGCCGGCGAGCTTGGGGTCCAGGTTCTCGTGCAAGGAATCGGGGTCGAAGCCGATGCGTCTGTTCAGCTCGGCTTGGTGTTGGAAGAGTTCTTCTAGCATGGTTTCGGTTCTTTCTCTAGCGCTTCCCGTTGGGGCGCGGCTAAACGGCGGGCGCGGGGTTGGCAGACGCGTCTAGTCCGTTGTTTCGCCGAGGCGGCGGACGATCCTCGTCTCGTCGGGCGAGATCATTTCGTATTCGATGTTTCGCCAGACGAATCGACGCTTGCCGATCGACGAGAGCATCAGGTTCATGTGCAACGAGCCGGCGACCGTGAGCGTCCCCGCGATGTCCCAGAGGGAATCTCGCCATGTGAGTCGCGGCGGCTTGAGAACGCAGCGCAGGCCCAACTGTCGCAGCACCGCCATTCCGCCGGCTAGCACCATGATAACGATCCAGCCGGCCAATGCGCACCCCATCGCCATCGATGACCCGAAGCCGGTGAGCAGGCACGCCAGAAACAGCCCCGCCACGGCGACGCCGCCCGCCATGAACGTCGTGCAGAGTACGAGTCCCGCCCGCCAGACGGCGAAGTCGCAGATGCGCGTGATGATGACCTGGCGTCGGGCAAACTCCAAAAACCCGCCGAGCGTCGTCTGGTCTGAGCTGGCGATCAGGGCCTGGGGGACGAACTGGATGCGAAGCCCCGCATCGCGAATCGCTCGCGTGCATTGGAGGTCGTCGGAGAGCGCGCGATCCCAGTAGTCGGCGATTCTCAGCGATTCGAAGCGGTCGCGTCGCATCGCGGTCGAGCCGCCCCAGACGAAGTTGCGTTTCTCGTCGGCGAGCAGGGAGACCGTCGCCGCGTTCCACGCGCATCGGAGCCCGGCCACCAGCCCGACGCTCGCCGTGTACCAGCGATAGCCCGTGGCGGCGGCGATCCGGTCGTCTTGCAGGGGTGCGACCACATGGCCGATCCAGTCGGCGTGGGGCACGGCGTCGGAATCGAGGAAGATGAGAACATCACGATCCGTCGAGACGACTTCGATGGCGGCCAGCAAGTTGTGGATCTTCTGGCCGCGGCTGTCGGCACGGCCCGCTACGACGAGCCGCGTCGATGGGCCGTCCCAATCGCGCGTCCACGAGGCGATGGCAGCATGGGCGGCGTCATGCTGCGATTCGAACGTGAAGACGATCTCGTAGTCGGCGTAGTTCTGATCTGCCAAGGCGCGGATGGTATGCTCGAGTTTCTCGTCCACGCCGCAGCAGGGCATGATGATCGTGACGCTGGGCTGGTACTTGAAGCCGCCATCCGGCGTGCGGAGTCCGGGCGCCTCGGCAATCGACCGGCGCATGAAGCGGCGAAATCGCGCGGCTTGGCGAAAGGCGATCATCCCCTGCACGGTGGCGGGCAGCCACAAGAGGAAGACAACGAGATAGATCCAGTGTTCGGTTGTCATGTGAATGCGGCAGAATCGCTTCCCGTTGGATCGCGGCTAAGCGGAGGCATGTGGCCGTGAATTGTCCTAGTCAGCGAGAGAATCCGCGGCTCCGGCAGGGCCGATGACGACCATGACATCGTGGGCATGGACCACATGATCTGGGCCGGGGCTGATGTTCGTCTCTCCCTCGTCCGTCCGCACGGCTACGACCGTGATGTTGGCCTCGGCGCGGAGACGCAGGTCTTTGAGCGTTTTCCCGACGAGCCGAGAATCCGGCCGGACGAGCAACTCTTCGATTTCCCAATCCTGGTCACCCATCGTGATGTCGACGAGATGCGCGACGGCGGGGCGGGCCAGAAGATTGACGACGCGCGTGGCACCGATCGCCTGCGGGCAGATGACCTTGGTGGCACCCGCCCGTCGGAGTTTGGGCTCGGAATCGACGTTCTCCGCGCGAGCGATGATCGGCATTTCGGTCCGCAACCCCCTTGCGGTGAGGGCGACGATGACGTTGTCGGCGTCGCCGTGGAGAACGCTGACGAGGGAAGCCGCACGATCGATTCGGGCCTCCTGAAGCACATCGTCGTCCGAGGCGTCGCCGAGAACATAGGCGAGGCCGGCCTCCCCAACGGCGGTCGTTCGCCGCTCGTCATTGTCGACGACGACGACCATCTTACCGCGTTGATGGAGGTCCAGGGCGATGAGGTTTCCCATGCGACCGTAGCCGCAGATGATCGTGTGCCCGCTGAGTTGTCCGACTCGATCCTTCAATTTTCGCCTGCCCATGACGCCCCGAAGCTCGCCGCCGACGATCATAGCCTGCAACGAGGCGAACGCCAGCGTGACCACGAGGACACCGAAGACGATGATCGCGGCGGTCCAGACGCGGCCGGCGGCGCTGAGCGGCCAGACCTCCTGATGGCCCACGGTTGAAATCGTAATGACGGTCATGTAGGCGGCTTGACCCAACGGGACGCGTTCGATGAGATAGTAGCCCACGGCACCGACGACAAACACGGTCAGCAGCGCGAGCAAGGCGATGATGAGTTTGCGCTGCGCGGTCATCAAACGTCTCCGAGCTGCGGGCCTACAAGGCGGCGACACTATACCGACCGATCGACCCTTGCTCAATCCCATCGAGCCCGGCGCGTGACGCCTGCGGCCGAGGCGTTAGAATCATGGCGGTTCGTGAAGAAGCGTGTGTGTCGTGCGCGTGCCCCATCCTCTGCGGGGCCGGGGCTTCGCTTCTTCCTCAGCCCCCATCCTGGGAAGGCAGCGGCGTAACGAGGTGACGGCCCATGAAAAAGCGAGTACTCGTCCTCGGTTGCGGCATGGTGGGCGCGACGCTTGCGCGGGATCTCGCGGCCGAGCCGGACTTCGACGTGGCCGTCGCCGACATCAGGGAGAGCGCGTTCGATCGCCTCGCCAACACGTCGAAGATCCGGAAGATTCGGGCCGATCTGAGTTGCCCTGATCGCGTCAAAGAGCTTGTGGCCAGCGCCGAGTTTGTCGCCGGCGCGATGCCGAGCGCCTACGGGCATCAGACAATCAAGGCCGTGCTGGAATGCGGTAAGCCCTACTGCGATATTTCGTTCATGGTCGAAGACCCGACCGACTTCGACGACTTGGCCCGCGAGCGGGGGGTCACGGCGGTGTTCGATTGCGGCGTCGCACCCGGCCTGGCCAACATGATCATCGGCCACTGCCACGCCCAACTCGACGAGACGCACAGCGTGGTCTATTACGTGGGAGGCCTGCCGAAAGTGCGGACCTGGCCCTTCCAGTACAAGG
>CAYYPB010000077.1:0-9114 GCA_964473405.1 uncultured Planctomycetaceae bacterium | reverse complement strand
TGAAGGAATACGACGTCTACCTCGAGAACAACGGCGTGTCGGACGGCCAGGATATCCTAGACTGCCAGAGCGAGGCCTGGTGCGCGGACATCAACGACGATGGCGTGCTGGACCTCTATCAGGACTGCAACAACAACGGCGATATCGATCCGGTCGAAGTGGCGGGCCCGGAGCACCCGGACGACCTGAACCAAAACTGCCGTCCCGACGAATGCGATACGGACTGTGACGGTGACGGCGTCCCCGACGATTACCAGATCGCGATGGACTTCGCGGAGGACTGCAATCTCAACGGAATCCCCGACGCCTGCGACATAGCCAACTGCACGGGCGACCCCGCATGCGCGGACTGCAACCAAAACGGCATCCCGGACGGCTGCGAATGGACCACGCCGGTGACGCACCTCGGCAATGACTTCATCTTTGGTTTCTTGCCCCGATGGGACGACCCCGCTAACCCGGGTGACGCAACGTTGGAACTGCATCTGGTCAGTGCTGCGGCTACGACTGTGACAATCGAGTATCCTGTCGGAACCACACTTGATACGGTCAGTCTGACCCCCAACGAGGCGACTGTCTTTCATCTTGCTCGCGCCACTGAACCCGTCTACGGCCAGATGGTCGGTTGGGTGCCGAACGGATCGGCCCTCAACGCAGTGCGAGCCTCCTCATCCGGAGTGGACTTCGCGTGCTACATCGTGCATCGGGAGCAGCAGTCGAGCGACGCCGCCATGGCGCTGCCGACCAACACGTGGGGCACAGAGCACATTGTCACGTCATTCCCGGGCAGTCTGCCAGTCGGGAAGGGCCAGTTCCTCGTCATCGCGAGCGAACCAGATACACGTGTCTTCATCACGCCGTCCGCCGAGCTCGTCGGAGGCCGTGAAGCTGGCGTTGAGTTCGAACTAGACAATCCCCTGGCTAGCGGCGAGGGATACTTCGCTCAGAACGAGCAGCTGGGGTAGGTAGCCGGCGACGTTACGGGAACGATCATCCGCTCTGACAAGCCGGTCGTCGTTGTCAACGGTAACGCCGCGGTGAGCATCGAGGGGGAATGGCCCCTGGCCGGAGATCCCCCCTGCTGCGCCGATCAGATATTCGAGGTCGCGGAACCTGTTTCGGCCTGGGGTACCGAAGTGTTCCTCGTCGGGCTCGAGGGTCGTCCCTCGGGTTCCCTCTATCGAGTCGTGGCGTCAGCCGACAACACGGCCGTCAAGTTGGACGGCGCTGCTTGGGAGACTCTCAACAAGGGGGAGTTCGTGGAGATTATCTCGGCGGGCGACCACCGCGTAACGGCGGACCGGCCCATCCTTGCCGTCCAGTACCAAATGGGCACGGAGTTCGAGATTCTGAATACTGCTGGGCCTAATGGAGATCCGGCGATGGTGAACCTGATGCCGGTCTCGCAGTTCCAGACTGAGTACACGTTCTCGGCGCTGGAGACCTTCACGGATTACGGCCCAATTCAACCAGTTCCTGATCCCAACGGAGTCCCCCAGTTTTCGATGAACTACGCGATGATCGTGGCGAACTGTCTCGAAGCGAAGCTCGGACAGATACAGATCATTCTCAACGGCGAGTCCATCGACTATGACGCCGACTTCAACCCGCTGCCGGGTGGAGAGTACTGCTACGCGAGAGTGTATCTCAATACTGTCGTTCCGCCCGCCCTGCCCAACGCGCTCGACACATTCACAACAAGCTCCCCGACTCCCCACGGACTTGTCGTCCATGGCTACGATAACGAGGACTCCTACCTCTATCCCGGTGGAGCGATCCTCCGTCGCGATCGGTTGGACGACTGCAACAACAACAACGTGCTGGACGAGTGCGAAGTGACGACGATGGAAGCCCGTTTCTACGTGGATGATGACGCGCATCCGGGAGAGGCCGGGACAACCTGGGAGAAGGCGTTCCCAACGCTCCAAGAGGCGCTGAGTGCGGCGAGCATGTCCTGCGCGTATCCGATCGAAATCTGGGTCGCCCAAGGCTCCAAGTACTACGCAGACACACTGGGCGGCGGTCGTGACGCGACGTTCCAGCTCATCAACGGCGTGTCGGTTCTCGGCGGGTTCCAGGGCCTATACGGTGAGCCGGGCAGCGATCCGGACGAGAGGAACATCGAGAAGTTCCCGTCGATCCTAAACGGCGACATCGGCACGTTCGGCGATCCGAGCGACAACACACGGCACATCGTAACGGGCAGTGGCACGGACGCTTCAGCCATACTGGATGGCTTCACGATTATGAACGGCAACGCCGAGGGAGAAGGCGCCGGAATCCTGATCGAGTACGGAAGCCCGACGATCAGCAATTGCCGGATACAGAACAACTGGGCCGGCAGCAACGGTGCGGGGATGTTCTGCTACTACTCCGCCCCGGCGGTCGTCAATTGCATTTTCACGGCGAACTCGGCCACTTACGGATCCGGGATGGCCAACTGGGACGCCACCTCCACGGTCGTGAACTGTGTATTCCACCAGAACGGCGGAATCGCCATCTACAACAAGGAGAACGCTCCTGTCTTCAGCAATTGCACGATTGTCGATAACCTTGCGGGCGGTCACCGGGCAGCCGGAATTCTCAACGACAGTAGCGCTCCGGTCCTGTCCAATTGCATCGTCTGGGGAAATCTCGCTTACTCCTATCCCGATCCGGCGGATATCCAGAACGCCCAGATCTACCATTGGGGTACGCCAACAGCCACGGTCACGTACAGTTGCATCCAGGACGATCTGGCGGGCGATGGCAATGCCTATCCCGATGGCGGCCCCTCCAATACGAACATCGACCTTGACCCCACGTTCCAGGGCCCGGTCGGCGACTACCACCTCACGAGAGGCTCACCGTGCATCGACGCAGGCGATAACGATGCAGTGCAGCCCGACCTTGCCGATCTCGACGCTGACTCGGACGTCTTCGAACTGACGCCCCACGACCTCGATTCGAGCAAGCGCTTCGTGGACGATCCACATTCGGATGATACGGGTAGCGGGGACGCCCCGATCGTAGACATGGGTGCGTACGAGTTCTTGGCACCCGGGCTACACAGCAGCGGCTCCCGACAGAACCACGGGGCCGGCGGCGACTACCTCGTGTTGGCGGATGCAATCGAATGTCGGAAGATCGATGGCATCATGACGCTGGTATTCGAGCACGACGTGCCGGTGTATTCCGCCGATGGCGACGGCTTCGTGGCGAGCGACTTCACGGTCATCAACGCCGTGGTCGACTCTGTGGTTCAGTCACCGGACCTGACCACGATCGAGGTCAAGTGCACGGGCATCACAGACGCGTCCTGCATCTCGATTGCGTTCACGGTAGAAAACGACGTCGGCAACGAGGCATCGCGAGAGTTCACCTGGCAAGTGTTGGAAGGCGATGTCAATGGAGATGGCCTTGTGGACAAGGCCGACCAGGATGTCGTCAAGGCCCAGGACGGCCAAACGCCGGCCGGTGACACATGCCGCTGCGACGTGAACATGAACGGCCTCATCGAAGGCGCCGTGGCTCCCCTCGGTGCGGACCTTGCGATCGTGCTGGCCGCCGAGAACAACGCCGTTGCGGACTGCTGGCCCAAGCTGTCGGGCATGGTGTCGCGCAAGTACCACGGGACGACCTTCTTCGACGTCGCCGTGGGCGAGGTCGAGCCTCGCACCGGTGACGTGCGACTCGTCTTCACGTTCGATCGGGAGATGCGTTCGCTGGATGACGACCTGCTGGCCGCCGGCGATTTCACGATCACGAGCGGGACGATCCTCTCAGTGAAGCCCGGGGCGAACTGGAGTGAGATCATCGTGGACATCACGGGCGTGACGGATAAGGCGGTGTTCACCATCTCCTTTGACGCGGAGGACGCAGACGACTTCCCGGTCTCGGTGGAGGGCTGCTGGCGAATGCTGATCGGTGATGCGGACGGCAGCGGCGCGGTCGATGCGGCGGATGTCGTCGCCGTCGAGAACTCGCACGGCAAGAAGCTGGACAAGACCAACTTCCTCACCGATCTGGATCTCAGCGGCAAGATCGAGGGCCTTGCGCCCGACGCAGCCGACAGCGATATCGCAGAATCGAACAATGGCCATGCGGTCGGTGCCTGCGGCGCGTAGAGGCCAAAAGGCTGCGTCACAGCAATGCTGACGAAGCGCGATTGAGACGGCTGGATGGCGCCACACGGTGCCCGCCAGCAGGCTCGACGCCACAATCGAGGGTGACCGGGCTATTGCCCGGCCACCCTCGACGTGTTTCGCAGGCGGCGGTCCGGACGCTGCTTCATTCTTGCAATTGCGCTGCTGCGGTGGCAATCGCAAGGTGCGGGCCAGCCGGTTCCGCAATAGACTGTGTGGCGCACCTCTGCGGTCGTACGGATACGCCGAACGCCGAGGATGCATATCGTTGGGAGGCCTGAACATGGATATCGATCTCGGACTTGATCGGGAACAACTCGACAAGCTGCTTGCCTTGGCTCGCCACGAGGATCTGCGGAGCGCGGGGGATCTTACCTCCATGCTATTGCCCGAGACGGCGCTGACGGCCGAGGGAACATGGTCATTGGTCGCGCGCGATGACGGGCGCTTCGCGGGGGCGGCGCTGCTGCCCATCTTGCTGGAATCGCTGGCCCCCGAGGTGCGCATGGATTGGATCAAGGATGCCGCGGATCGATCCGACCTTCGTGCCGGCGAGACCATCGCTCGTCTGTCGGGCCTTACCTGCCAGATGCTCGTCGCCGAGCGAACCGTGTTGAACTTTCTCCAGCACTTGTCCGGCATCGCCACGTTGACGCATCGATTCGTTCAGGCCGTAGCTGGGACGCACGCGAAGATCTACGACACGCGCAAGACCACGCCCGGCCTGCGCCAATTGGAGAAGTACGCCGTGCGCTGCGGTGGAGGGCACAACCATCGCAGTGGTCTGTATGACGCCGTGCTGATCAAAGACAATCACCTGGCCGGCATTCCCACGAACAGGCTGGCCCATGCGGTCACGGAGATGCTCGGCGGCATTCCCCAACTACCGTCACAGCCGGCGTTCGTCGAGGTCGAGTGTGACGCCATCGAGCAACTGGCGGAGTTGCTCAAGGTCGTGGGCATCGACGTCATTCTCTTGGACAACTTCGACTGCGACGGCCTGCGCGAAGCCATGCGGCTGAGAGATGGCGCGGGCCTCAAGGGGAAGATCGAGCTCGAGGCGAGCGGTCGGGCTGCGTTGGATACGGTCCGTGCTATCGCGGAAACAGGCGTAGAGCGGATCGCCGTTGGTGCGATCACGCACTCGGCTGCCGTTTTGGACATCGGGCTGGATGCCGAATAGCGATCGCAAAACGGGGAGCGAATGCACACACTGACGGAAGATGCCATTGGGGCGGCTCTGCGCTGTTGTCGTGTGGGCGGGCGCATCATCGTGTTGCCCGATGTGGACAGCACGAACACCTATGCGCTCGAGCGCGTAGCGGTCGAGGCGGGAACGGACATCGACGGCACGGTGATCTTCGCCGAGCGGCAGACGGCAGGGCGCGGCCGGTTGGGTCGCAGTTGGCATTCGCCGACGGGTGCCAGCCTGCTCTTCACCGTGTTGCTCCGTGAGGTCGGGCCTCTGCGCTGCGTGGCGCGGTGGATGATGGCGGCGGCCGTGTCCGTCGTTCGCGGGATCGAGGCGACGACCGATGTCTCGCCGGCGATTCGATGGCCCAACGACGTTTGTGTGAACGGCCTGAAGCTGGCGGGGATCCTGGTCGAGACGCGCAAACCCCTCTGCGGTCAGGGCGTCGAGGTACTACCTGGGCGAGACGAGGGGCTGATCGTGGCCATTGGGGTCGGTGTCAACTGCCTCCAGCACGCCGGTCACTTTGCGGACGAGATTCGGTCGTCGGCCACATCGCTCGAACTGGCGACCTCAATGCCAGTGGATCGCGTACTCGTTGCGCGAGGAATCCTCGAAGCACTGGACGGCGTGTTGCGCGATTCGGCGGAGTCCGGCGATGCGCAATTGGCGGCGTCATGGGCCCATTACAGCGAGGACATCGGCACACGCGTCACACTTGCCAGCGGCGGAGAGCGCTACACCGGCCGCATCCTCGACATCGAACCGAGCCAGGGACTGCTCCTGCAACTCGACACGGGTGCGAGAAGGCACTTTGACCCGTCGACGACGACGCGGTTGTCCTAGTGTGCGAGGGGCCGTCAGACCAAACGGCTTCGCGATCGCCCTTGGGTGGGCTACAATGAGCGGTTGGCTTGCTGTGACGCGAGACGGTCGCCTTGCCTGCGGCCATGATGACTCCGCGAGTTTCGCCATGATCGGCTTTCAACGCAGGCGGCTGTTTCGTTCGGCGCTGTGGTCGCTGTGTGTCGCACTGTTCGTGTTGGCCAGGCCGGTCGATGCGGCATTGATCGAACTGACCGATGGCAACTTCCACGTCGGCCGTATCATCGAGGAGACGTCGGCACAGTTCAGGCTCAAGACCGGCGACGCGGCCGGTTCTCGCGAGGTCACCGTTCTTCGGGGCGCGATTCGACACGTCTTCCGAGATATCGAAGAGGTTCAGCGGATCGCCCGATGCACCGACGCGGCCCTGCTTCGCCAATGGTCGGCCGCGTACTTCCACGCCGAGATGAGCGCCAATGCCACGCAATGCGTCGAGCTGGCGCTGAAGGTCTCGCCGCGCGTCGGTGATGCACCACTCGAACACGGCACGCGGCCCTTCCTGGCATTCTGGAATCGTTCCATTCTTCGGCGGCGTTCCGCTCAAATCGAAGAGCTCGGCGCGCGCGATCATGTGAAGCTGGCACGATGGGCGAGGGCGGCCGACCTGAACGAGGAGGCGGCCTACCATCTTCGCCAAGGTTGGTGCATGAAGCGGGATTCGTCGAACGCAATCAAGTTGGCGAAGAAGTGGAACGTCCCGCTCGAGTCGTGGATGCGGCCCGATCTGAGGCCCGTGACGGGGATGTCGTTGTTCTCGAACACGATCAGCGACGACGGCACCCGCGTCCCCGCGCGGCGCGGTACCCAGTTTCTACAAATCCCCCTGCGGTACGATGCGGCGCGAGGCGAGCGAGTCCTGTCGAAATCGGTCGTCCGCGGCAAGGAGCGACGCAGCTTCTACGGCGTCCGCGTCCTCGATCGGGCACCTGGCCGTCACGGAAACGACACGGATCGCCATCCGGCGGTTCACGAACGCGTCGCACTGATATCCAAGGCCGGCGGGCGACCTCAGTTGGCGCTGAAGAACAACCTGGCCCCGCGCGCTGCGGACGCCCAGGATGTTCCGCGCGTTCGACTTCGCTCACCTTCGCGAACGGTCTGGCCATCGGGTTGGGCGATGTTGGTTCTCGAGGTGCCGTTGCGCGACGAGACCGTCACGCTCCACTGGGATGACGGAGGCTTCGAGACGATCCGATTGGACTACTTGCGCGAATCGGGCAGTGCGATGCTCGACCCGAAGCACCGTGGTGCGGAGAGCCGCGCGGTCGGCGAGGCCATCGCTCAGATCGAGCGCCCGTCGGCGAGCATGGCGGAACTCGCCCTCGTTCAACTTTCGTGGCTTCGCTCGCAGATCGCTCAGAATGTCCTATCGGCCTGGACGGCGCGCGTCGAGCCGGCGGTCCTGAGGGCGGTCACGCGCGTCGAGCCGCATGTGAAGGCCGCGGCGTGGCGGTACTTTTCTCGACTGGGATCGACATCGCCGGCGGCGCTCCAATCGTTGGGCGGCATGAACAAGCTCGTTCACATGGCATGGGTCGAGGTCATCCGCGAACACTTGCCCACGGGTGAGGACGATGCGCCGGCGATGATGGTGCCGATGCTTACCGCGATCCTGCGGTCCGAGGATCGTGCGGTGTGCGATGCCGCGATCGATACACTGCTGACACTGCGCTTGGAGATAGACTGGAGCCTCATAGGCGGGGCGTCCGAGACCGCCCAGTTGGCTGCGTTGGGTCGGATACGGTCGTTGCCCCGTCAGCAGGCGGCGCGGATGCTTGTCACCTTGATGAAGGCCGTCCGAAAGACGTCGGCGGACAAGATCGCAGCGTATGCGGAATCGCTGCAGATGCGCCTGGCCGATCCGCGCGACCCCATCTTGCTGCAGTGGCGCCGCCTGAAGGACAGTGACGAACGGCGGGCTCTGCTGACGATTCTCGAATCCGTCGATCTTGGCGACTTGATCTACTCGCTGCCTGTCGGGGAGATCATCCGCGAGTCTCTCGACGCCGATAGCGACCCGTCAGTTCGTTCGGCGATGTTTTCTCTCGTCATCAGTCAGATGCGCCGACGGCTTGACGCGCAGCGTGAATCCGGCGGAGACTCGCACGGTTTCCCGGTCCTCGTACACGTCAAGTCGCGCGATCCGATCCTCACGGCACTGACCGAGGCCGCACGCGGCGATTCCCCGCTACGGGACGAGGCGTTGTCGGTTCTTCTGAGGTTGGGTTACGCCCAATCGGCAGAGTCGGCCCTGCTCGCGACGATCGAGAAACCGGGCGATCTGGAACGCCGCATTCAGGTGTTGGCGGGTCGCGCGGAACTTGCCGAGAGTGATGGGTTGTTGGCGATGTTCGGGCGGCTCCTCAATGGCAAGCACGAGTCGAGCGCTCGCCGCATCCTCTCTCATCTCAGCGGCGTGGCCGCTCGCGCGGATGTACCGAGATGGCGCGTCCGCGCGGCGATCAAGGCCGGTGTAGATTTCAAAGAGTTGGCCGCGCTGACGGTTGCGAGGCACCCGCTCGTGGCCGGCCCGGCGGAGCGTTGGCTTTTTGGTCTCGGGCATCTTACGGACCCGGATCGAGAGCGATTCACCGGCACGGCGGGCCCGCGCCCTTCGGGGTTCGTCCGAGCTCACCGCTCCACCAGACGATCGTGCTGTCCAGCAGGCCGCGGTCGGTCAGGTCCTGCAACAGCGTGGCCAGCCCGGAATCCATTTCCGGCAGTTTCCGACGCATGATTTCGAAGTTCTGTTTGTGCGTGTCCCACCCCTTATAGTTGATTGTAACGTAGGGCACGCCGCTTTCGACCAGCCGGCGCGCCATCAGGCAGGACTGGCCGAATGTATTGCGGCCGTATCGGTCTCGGAGTTCGTCTTTCTCCTTCGACAAATCGTACAGCTCCCGAGTCTTTCCA
>CAYYPB010000076.1:0-9128 GCA_964473405.1 uncultured Planctomycetaceae bacterium | reverse complement strand
TGGCTTGGCGCAGGAGATCATGGCCCGGTGCGACGAGCTGCTGCCTGACGCCGAAAAGATCGATGATATCGCGATCATCACGGCCCATCTCAGCGGGGCGTCGGTCGATCAACTTCGCGCCGCCGCCGACTCGCTCCGCGATCGCGCCGGCTCGGCCGCGATCCTCCTGGCCACGGACGCCGGCGGCAAGGTGATGATGCTCGCTGCGATGACCAAGGATGTCATCGCCTCCGGCACCAAGGCCGGCGATCTCATCAAGGTCGCCGCGCCACTCGTCGGTGGCAAGGGCGGAGGTCGCCCCGACATGGCCCAAGGCGGCGGGCCGCTCGTCGACAAGATCGCCGACGCCCTCGAAGCCGCAACGGCGTGGCTACGAGATTCCTTGGCCTCCTGAACCCCCAGCGACCCTGCAAACGCCACGAAAGCCCGTGGCTGGCGAACCACGGGCCTCGGCACGCGCGGAACCGACTGGCAGAACGTACACCTGAAATCTGAGAGAAAACCCAATATTCTCCACACGAAGGTCAATACGTCGGGAAGCCTGCGAGGGCGGCGCGTCCGTCGGCCGCGATTGGGCGGATGCTGATCGCCGGCGGCGTGGATCGAACGTGGAACTTATCGGGAGGAGAATCGTGCATAGATCACTGCGACGGTTGGTTTGGGTCGGGATGCTCGTCGCGCCGTTGGCCGTAGCGGGGCGCGTCGAGGCGGGGCCGAAGGCGACGGACGAAGCAAAACCCGCCGGGTCGCAGGCCCGTTGTGCGGCCGACTATGTGCCGAAGGGTGTTCTGATCGCGGCCGTATTGCGCGATGGCGATCGACATGTAGACGAGTTCCGAGCGTTGTTGGATCGCAAGGCATTCTTCGACTCCGACCTGGGCCGACGGCTCTTGATTCATCCCGAACTCACGCCGGCCCGACTCATGCTCGGCGGTCTCGCGACCGCGGCGCAGAGCGACGCCTGGTCGTCGCTTGCGGCGATGTTCGGGCAGGACTTGGCGATCGGAGTCGCACTCCGCAAGGGCGGCGATCCGCGCGTGATCTTGGCCGTCGTTGCACGCGATCCGGCGCTGTTGGATCGTCTGCTCGCGTGCGTCCATGCCATGACGGGCTTGGTCGTGGATGGTGAGCCCGACACGGACCGTTCGCGCGTCGTCAGTGGCGTTCGCGTCTTCGCGGCGGGCGGCGATCTCTACCACTGTCGCGTGGACGATGCGCTGATTCTCTCCAACAGCAAGAAACTCATGCGAGCCTCGCTCAAGGCAGCGAAACAGGGCAAGGGCTCGCTGGCCACCTCGAAACGGTTCCGCCGAGCCGAACAGGAGATTCCCAAAGAGGCCGCCGCCTGGGCCGTGGTGGACGTCGCTCGACTGCGCGAGACCCTCGGCGAGCAAGATCGATTGCCGCAGCAGATGGACGACGCGCTGGCGTGCTTTGCGATCGGCGGCTGGTGGCACGCCATCCGGCAGACCGACGAGGCCCTGCTGTGGGTGACGACGGCCCCCGACAGCCTGCGCATCGAAGCCCGAGTCGCGGTTCCGAAGTCGCTTCCCGATTCGCATCGCGGTTTCGCACCGGGCGAGACGGTCGCAAGTACGTGGAAGCCTGCCGATCTGCCGCGATTCTTGGCGGACGTTCACGTCTCTCGCGCATGGGCCGATCTGTTCGCGGAGCGCGAGACGCTGATGACGCTACCGGCGGCGAGCGATCTGGTGAACTTCGCCACGACCGTGTCCAATCTGTTCGGCGGGCTGGACTTCACCGAGGATGTGCTGCCGAGCCTGGGCAGCGGGGCACGGTTCATCGCCGCGCGGCAGGACTTCTCCGAGAGCGAGGTCATTCCGTCGCCGCAGCTCCCGGCGTTCGCGCTCGTGCTGCCGCTTCGTGCGAAGAAGACGCCGAGTTTCGAGCGGCGCCTCTACTCCGCGACGCAGATGGCGATCACGTTCCTGAGTCTCGATCAGGCCGAGCAGGGCCAGCCGGCCTACCTGATGGACACGGCGCGTCATCGCGGCCATCGCATGGTCTTCAGCGCCTACGACGACAACGCCGACGCCTCGGCGATGAACATGGATCCGTCGAGCAGCAAGCCGGCCGAGCGGTCCGAAGAGGACGAGGCGTCGGAGACATCGAAGAGACCACGCCGCGCGGACATTCGACGCAACTTCTTGCCGGCAGCGGCGGTCGTCGACGGGCAGTACGTCGTGGCGACCTCACGCGACCTCTTGCAGGACATCATCGACGCCATCGCCGACGGCAAGCCAGCGAAGGCCAAGGGCAAAGAGACGGCGCGTCACGCGGTGGCGGACGGCATCCACCTTGACGTGCAATCTCTGGTCCGCATTCTCGCGGCCAATCGCAATGAGCTGATCACGAACCGCATGCTCGATGAGGACCAGCCCAAGGGCCTGGCGACGCGCGACATCAATGGCTTCCTCGCGGTGCTGAGCTTGGCCGATCGCGTCTCGCTCTGGTCCAACCGGGGCCAAGAGAACTGGCGGGCCGGCATCGAGATCACCTTGCGCGGCAGCGGCGACGCATCGGCAGGAGACAAGCGGCCATGAGCGAGTTGAAGCCCTACGAACCCTCGAAGCGCCGGCCGTGGGACCGCGCGGCGGCGGCGCATCTACTGCGTCGAGCCGGTTTCGGTGACAACGAGTCGCAAGTGCGTCACGCCGTGAAGCAAGGACCGCAAGCGACGGTGGACCGACTGATCGCCGGCGGCGACTGCGAGCGGCACGATGAACTGGACGCACTCGGTTCGGACATCGCCATCCGCGACGATATCGATCTGTTGCGCGGCTGGTGGCTGCATCGGCTGGTCCACACGGCGCGGCCGCTGCACGCACGGTTGGCCGTGTTCTGGCATGATCACTTCGCCACGAGCAATGCGAAGGTACGCAGCGCCCCGATGATGCTCCAGCAGTTGAGGACGATCGAGCGTCATGCGATGGGGAACTTCGGCGAGTTGCTGGCGGCGATGGCTCGCGATCCGGCGATGATTCTTTGGCTCGATGGCGACCGCAACGTCAAGGGTCGGCCGAACGAGAACTTCGCCCGCGAGCTGTTCGAGCTTTTTGCACTCGGCGTCGGGAACTACACCGAAGATGACATCAAGGCCTCGGCGCGAGCGTTCACCGGCTGGCATCAACGTCGCGGAGCGTTTCGGTTCATTGCCCGCAATCACGACATCGGCAGCAAGACCGTATTCGGCGAGACAGGTCAATTCGGCGGCGACGACATCGTGCGCATGACGCTCGCGCGCCCAGCGTGCGGTCGCTTCATCGCCGCGAAACTCCTGCGAGAGTTTCTCTGTCCCGATCCGTCGGCGGCGCTCGTGGACGATCTGGCACAACGCCTTCGCGCGTCGGGCTATGACATCGCTGGCACGCTTCGAACGCTGCTGATGAGCGAGGCAATGCACGGGTCGCGTTATCGCCGCGCACGCATCAAGTCGCCCGTGGCGATGGCCGTGGGCATCGTCCGGTCGCTCGAAGCGCGCGTCCCGGCCGAATCGCTGGCGAACGCCGTCTCGCAGATGGGCCAGCGACTGTTCGAACCGCCGTCGGTCAAGGGCTGGGACGGGCATCGGGCATGGCTCAACTCGGCGACGATGCTGGTTCGGTTGAATGCGGTATCAAGGGCCGTTTCGTTCGAGGGCTTCGAGCCGGAGAAACTTTGCGAGCGGTACGAACTGCGCGATCGGGAGTCCGTGCTTTCGTTCTGCACCGACCTCGCGCTGGAAGATGACGTGCCCGACAAGGTGAGGGCGCAGCTTGCGGGTTTGTCGGGTGAGCGGGGTGAGTTGATGCGGCAAGTGCTGCGGCTGTTGTTCTGCTGCCCTGAGTATCAGATGGCGTGAAACGGACCGCCGATACCATCGGCGGCTTTGTTGTGGGTGTCCCACGGCTTTGTGGAGAGATGCGATGGAATCGACGCGACGAGAGTTTCTGGGACAGGGCATCGCCACCGCATCGTTGCTAGCGACCGGGGCGACACTGCCGGCGCTGTGGCCACAAGCCGCCGAGGCCGGTGGGCCCGGAGGCGATGGGCGCATCCTCGTGGTCGTCCAACTCTCGGGCGGCAACGACGGGCTCAATACGCTCGTTCCGTTTCGGGATGACGATTACCACGCGGCGAGGCCGTCGCTTCGCATCGCGGCCGATCGTGTGCTGAGGCTCGACGACGACCTCGGCCTGCATCCCGAGATGGTCCCCTTCAAGCGGCTGTACGACGACGGGTTGCTCTCGATGGTCTCGAACGTCGGATACCCCGGCCCGGACCGCTCGCACTTCCGCTCGATGGACATCTGGCACACCGCAAGTCTCGTACCCGAAGATGCGCGGGACGGTTGGCTCGGCCGAGCAATTGACGCGCACGCGAAGGCGAGCGGCTCGCCGTTGGCGCTCCACTTCGACGGCGGGCCGTTGCCGCTGGCGCTGCGGTCCGGTCGGCAGATCGTGCCATCGATCCAAAGCGTGGAGGCCTTCAAGCTGCACGGCAAGGCGGACACGATCGCCCGCGCCATCGCCGCCCCCCGCGACGGCGCGAGCGAAGACCTTCTCTTCGCCCAACAGACCGCCATTGCTAGTTGCGCCAACGCTCGACAGATTCAACGCATCTCAGACCGGGCTTCAGGCTCCGCTACGTATCCTGGCCACGGGCTGGCCAGGCGATTGAAGCAGATCGCCCTGCTGATTCGTGCGGAGTTCGGGCCGCGCATTTACTACACGTCTCTGCCGGGCTTCGACACGCATGCGCGACAGAGTCTCGCACACGGCCCGCTGCTTCGCGAGCTGTCGGCGTCGGTGGCGGCGTTCTTCGGCGATCTCAAGGAAAGCGGGCTCGCCGACCGTGTGCTACTCGTGGCGTTCAGCGAGTTCGGAAGGCGCGTCAAGGAGAACGGCAGCCGAGGGACGGATCACGGCGTCGCCGGCCCGATGTTCCTCGCAGGGCCGGCCTGCAAACCGGGCATGGTCGGCGGTCGTCCCGATCTGACCGATCTCGACGACGGGGACATCCGTCATCGCGTCGACTTTCGGGCGGTGTACGCCGCTATCTTGGAACGGTGGCTGCGGATCGATCACGCCCCGATCCTGGGCGGCAGCTTCAAACCGGTGGATGTACTCGGGTAGGCCGCCGGCCCATCCGCGGGTTGGCATCGGCGCATCTTAGGATCAACGCGGTGGCTTCTCTGGAGGAAACATACTATAAGTGGGGTTTGTTCTTCACGCCATCCGCGACAGGGGACCGCCCATGAGTACCACGCTTCCGAAGCCACCTGCCATCTGCGTTGTTGACAGTCTCGACGCCTTGATCGGCCATACGTCGTTGCTCGAGATCGCCTATCGCTACAACGACCAGCCGCGACGGGTCTACGCCAAGTACGAGATCCTCAACATGACCGGCAGCGTCAAGGATCGCATGGCCGCGCACATCTTTCGGCGAGCCTACTCGTCGGGTGAGTTGGAGCCGGGTGATTCGATCGTCGAGGCATCGAGCGGTAACACGGGCATATCCTTCGCGGCGATCGGTCGGGCACTGGGCCACTACGTTCGAATCTACATGCCGGATTGGCTGAGCCAGGAACGCGTCACGCTCATGCACCACTTCGGCGCCGAGGTCGTTCCGGTCTCGAAGGCCCAGGGCGGATTCCTCGGTGCCATCGAGATGGCCGAGACGCATGCACGCGAAACCGAGCGAGCCTACCTGCCGCGCCAGTTCGACAACGTCGCCAACATCGAAGCCCACGAGCTGGGCACGGGCCCGGAGATTCAGCGTCAACTGGCGATGCTCGACCGCAAAGCCGACGCCTTCGTCGCAGGCGTGGGGACAGGCGGCACCGTGATGGGCGTCGGGCGCTACTTACGACGAGACGGTCGCCCGGTGCGCGTCCATGCGCTCGAGCCGGCCAATTCACCGACGCTTCGCACGGGTCAGAAGGTCGGGCAGCATCGCATCCAAGGCATCTCCGACGAGTTCATCCCGGCGATCCTCGATCTCGATGAGTTGGACCCCGTGGTGGACGTGTGGGATGGCGACGCGATTCTCATGGCCCAGAAGCTGTGCTATCGTCTTGGTTTGGCCGTGGGGATTTCTTCCGGCGCGAATGTACTCGGCGCGATGCAGCTCGTCGAAGAGCTCGGCGACGATGCCACGGTCGTGACGGTCTTGCCCGATTCGAACAAGAAGTATCTCTCGACGGCGTTGTTTCACGCCGAGGCGCCGCGCGACGATTATCTCTCGCCGCGCGTTCAGCTCGATCGATTCAAGGCGGTTCGCTGAACGCAAGTAGGGCGCGATCTGCCCTCGGTCAGCTCCATGCGAACCTCCAGCAGCGGCGACCAGTGCCCGCCCTACGAAAACGCCCCCGAGAATCATGCGAGCAGTCCGATGTTATCGGTCGCTCGCAAGTCTCTTCGCATCCTCCGCTTGGACGTCGAAACACCGTCCAGCATCGGTTTCGGCCGTGCCGATACTCTCTGAGTCCAACACCATCTGCCGGGAGTGGAAACGCCTCGCGCCGCCGCCTCGCGGCAGCGCTTCGCGAGGCCGCTCTCGCCGACGATTGTCATAGCAGTCCGATGAAAGGAATCCCCCCCCGTGCCGACTGATGACGCCGATTCGCCCGACCGACGAACCCAAGTGCTTCGCAACTGCCGCGTCGTTGGCCTCCTCGTGTTCTGCGCGTTCGCGTGGGTTTCGATGTTGACCTTCACGATGTCCGACTGGCCGAACCCGGCGGTCTGGCCGCAGTCCGATCCAGTTCAGAACGCATGCGGCCGAGCGGGGGCGTGGTGGGCGTACCAGATGATGTACTACCTGGGCGAAGGGACATACTCGCTGATCTTCCTGCTGACCGTCGGCTGTGTCGTTCGGCTCATGCGGCGGCGCATTACCGACCTCCCGCTCCGTCTGACGGGAATGCTGATGCTGGTCACGATCACGGCAACCGCGGCGGCGCTGATCGACCACTATCCGTCGACCGGGCTGGTCGAGGGACGCGGCGGCATTCTGGGCATCGCCGTGGCGCGGTTCTTGAAGGTGAACCTCTCGACATTCGGGGCGACGCTCGTCGTCGCCACGGCTTACATCGTGGGCTTCTTGCTGACGGCCGACGAGGTCATCGTGCTGCTGCCCAAGGCGTTGGCACGCATGCGCCGCGGCGCCGGCGGTGCTTTCGCCGCGTTGCGCGGTGCTGGACAGATGACGCGCTCCCTTCGCCCGGCGATGATCGGTGCCGGCAACAACGCCGGGCCGGCGGTTGTCGACGAGCAAGAGTTTGATGAGGACGACAACGAATACGAGTACGAAGAGGAAGACGAGGACGAAGAGGCCGACCCGGACGACGACGAGTACGAATACGAAGACGGTGAAGAAGAGGACGGCGAGTATGAGGAGGAAGACGAGGAAGAGGAGTCGAGCGACACGCCCATCAATCGCGACCTGATCATCCGCATGCTCGGCCGAGATCGCAACCAGGGCAAGATCCCCAAGAGCGTCTGGCCCAAGGAACTTGGCGACTACGTCCTGCCCCCGCTGTCGCTGCTGGGCGAGCCGGAGGCGAACTACAACGAGACGCAGGAAGCCGTCGTTCGCGAGAAGGCTGCCGTTCTCGAACGAACCCTCCAGGAGTTTCGCATCGAGGTTCGCGTCGTCGAGATCGACACAGGCCCGGTCATCACGATGTTCGAGTTGGAACTGTCGCCCGGCACCAAGGTCAGCCAGATCAACTCGCTGTCCAATGACATCGCCCGCGCGCTCAAGGCCCCGGCCGTGCGCGTCGTCGCGCCGATCCCCGGCAAGAACACGATCGGCATCGAAGTCCCGAACGTCGACAAGGAGAAGGTTCGCATCAAGGAGCTCATCATGCTCGGCGGCGTCAAGCCGACCAAGATGGCCCTGCCCGTCTTCGTCGGTAAGGACGCCAGCGGCAACGCCTTGATTCAGAATATCGCCGGGATGCCGCACATGCTCATCGCCGGCACGACCGGCAGCGGCAAGTCCGTGGCGATCAACGCGCTGATCGTGTCACTGCTGATGACGCAACGGCCCGACCATGTGAAGCTCATCCTCATCGACCCGAAGATGGTCGAGCTGTCGATCTTCAAGTCGATCCCGCACTTGATGTGCCCGATCGTTAACGACATGCAGCGGGCCGAGATGATCCTCGAGTGGGCCGTGACCAAGATGGACGAGCGGTACGAACTGCTCGCCGAGGCCGGCGTCAAGGACATCGCCTCGTTCAACCGGCTTGGCAAGGAAGAGGTCTACAACCGCTTCCAACCGACGACGGACGACGAGCGGCTCCAGATCCCCACGCATTTGCCGTATATCGTGATCGTCATCGACGAACTGGCCGACTTGATGATGACCAGCGGCAAGGAAGTCGAACATCACCTCAGCCGCTTGGCGCAGAAGAGTCGTGCGGTCGGCATCCACCTCGTCGTGGCGACGCAGCGTCCCCAGGCGAACGTCGTGACGGGTCTCATCAAGAGCAACCTACCCTGTCGCATGGCCTTCCGCGTGGCGAGCCGGATGGACTCGCGGATCGTGTTGGATCAGAACGGGGCCGAAGTGCTGATGGGCGAAGGCGACATGCTCTTCCTGCCGCCCGGCGAGTCGAAACTAATGCGAGCCCAGGGGACGTGGATCGAAGAAGACGAACTCAAGGCCGTGATCAAGGACCTGGCGGCCAAGGCCGAGCCCCAGTTTCACCACGAACTCCAGCGGCTCAGCGTCGGGGGCGGCGAGAACACGGGCCAGCGCGACCCGCTGTTCGACCGGGCCGTCGAGATCATCGTGGAGAGCAGGCGTGGCAGCGTAAGCCTCTTGCAGCGCCGGCTCGAAGTCGGCTACTCACGGGCCAGCCGCCTGATCGAGCAGATGTCGCAGGCGGGCCTTGTCGGTCAGTACAAGGGCAGCCAAGCGCGCGAAGTGCTCATCACCGAGAAGGAGTGGGCCGAGATCAACAAGCAGCGCGACACCGGTGGCTACGAAGCGGACGCCGATGATGAAGTCGAGTATGAAGATGACGGCGACGGCGTGCCGGACCTGATCGACAACCACGACATCCGCGGGGAGCTCCTTCTGGAGCACAGCTGGACCGGCCTGGAACTGAAGATCGA
>CAYYPB010000075.1:0-9175 GCA_964473405.1 uncultured Planctomycetaceae bacterium | reverse complement strand
CGACGTCGCTGACTCGGCGTGTGGGCGGTGTGAAGTTTGCATCGGTTCCACTGCCCCGTGCGATTTTGCTTCCCGGCACCTCGAAGGAGCGCGTCGTCGCGGCATTCAGAAACTCACTGTCGACAGAGATGGGGTTGCAGACCGTCGGCAAATCGTCGAACTCGAAACACACCTCCCAAGGGCCTTGTCCGTTCGCGACGCTAGCGGTAAAGACGACGTCCTCGCCTGGAAACGCTATTGAGGTCCCTCCCATGACCGGACCACGTGCAGCCACCGTCACCAAGAACACGCTCGGATCGAGCGTCACGGTCAGCTCGTCGCTGGCCGACGACGTCGCATCGTGAACCTCGAGCTTGATTGTCCCGGATCCTGCAGCCGCTGGAGCGGATGAAAACCGCACAACGACAGACTCGATTCCGCGGCCGGTTTCACCGGCTTCATCGCGGAAAATGCCACCATGCTTGGGATCGACGGTCCAGGAAAAATACACCGGCATCTTTGCGTCGATCGGCTGTGCCGCCAAGCCGCTGAGGAAATTCGTAGCAAAGTACACCGCACTGGTGACATTAGGGCCATTGTCACCGACGACTTCCGGACCGACGATTTCCACGGTCGCCGTGCGCGTGCCGACGACGAAGCTGGAAAACGACGAGGTCGTGGCCTCGATGAATCCCGCGTCGATCGTCGCGCCGATATCTTGCGGAAAGTTGCCGCGGCCAATCCGGTAGACCACGACATCGGCCGCGGTCACGCCGGCGGGCAGGGGCGGTAGCGGCAAGCGTACGGTGGCCAAACCATCCAGCCGCCCCGCTGCCGAAACGCCCATGGCATCGCCATACGTCTCGAATCCGTCGGGGAGGTTCGCGGGTGCATCGACACTGAACACCGCAAGCTCGGCGCCTTCGACCAGCGCCCCGGCCGGAACGTCGACGGCCGCGCCACTTGCGTGCACAACACTCGCGCCGCTTGCATCGACGATCGCGGTTACGGCATCGGGGCCGCGTGGCGTCTGCGACCAGTCGACCGCGCGGCTGACGTTGACCCAAAGCCCATCGCCCGAGTCAACAACGATATCGTCGCGCAGTCCGACCGGTGCATCCGGCGCGTATATCTGAAAACGCCCGGACGCATTGTCCCAGACATGCACGCTGACCAGGGCATCGCCGAGCGGTGCAACCGCATCGGCAACGGCCGTGGCGTCGGCACCCAACCATGCTACCAGGTTCTGCCCAGTCTCGAGCCCCACCGTCGACGACACGGCGGTGGGTCGTGGAGCCCAGGCCAGTGCTCCATCGGTCGCAACCCAAACCCCGGCTGCAAACGGGATTTCATCAAGCGTATTGATCTCACCCGGCGCACCATCGACGAACCGTAGAAAGGTATCGGTATCGCGATCGTACACGCGCAAATCACCGAATCGATTGGCGATGTCGGAGCTGGCATCGAGCACGTTGGTGGCGTCGCCGACCCATCCCACCAAGTTGTAACCTGCCGAAAGATTTAACGCGGCTGGTGAAGCTGCGGAGCGCGCAGCCGAGGCGTCATCGGCTAGTGCCGGCACTGCAACGGCAAAGCCCATGACGATGGCAAAAGCCAGTATCGAGGCGCGCACGACGACCGCGACTCTCAGCGCAGGCACACGCAACACGGCCATACTGCTCTTGGGGGCTGCCGCCGCGGCATCTGATGAGCAGACTCGGATTGTGACCTCCCCTATTCGGCCGCATTACTGGACGTACCGACGGCGTCCGAAGCGGAACGACGCGAGCAAACCTAGCCGCGATCGACCGTCTGGTAAAGACCCAGGCGCAAGGTGCCAGCGAATTCACTCGACCGCCCTCGTCTCGCGCGCGATCGTCCCTGCCATGGGATACTCCAGGTTGGGGGGTTACGATAGTGTCAACACTGGGGAACTGCCCCACCCGCGAGCCTCCCGCGCAAAGTCGATAGGCACCCTTGCGACCCTTGAGTGGCGCCGCACCTGGTAGACGAGGATCGCTCGCAAGAATTGTCGAGTATCTCACTTACTGCGGCACGAACTTTCTTGGGCAGCCTGCGTATCTCACTAACCGCCTCGCGATGGAGAACGAGCCTATAGATCCGAGCGGACATCGGACCCTTTGATCCACGGCCCTTCTCGCCGCTCCTCGATCAAGACACAGGCGCATAGGCATCATAGGGGAGTGGCGCCGCGTGCGGCGGCCAGGTACGCCCGCAAAGCCACGAGATGTCCCCCAGATGCTCCGCGCAGCTTGAATTTTCGCGCATTGGCGTTCCCTCAGTGTGCGCAGGAGGCTAAACTGCAGGCGATGATCCGCTCTCGGTGTGGTGTAGTTAACGGAAAAGAAGTTATCAGCCGTGCAAAAGGGCCTTTGGAATGCCTATCCTCAGGACTTCGGCCTGTAGTTTGACCTCTTGGAGTAGCGAGATGCCCGTCCTGTCGTCGTCTGCAATTGCCATTGAACCACTCCTTGCGATGGTGAGAACGATCGGAGTCGGTAATCAGGCGTAGGTCTTGCACTATAGCGTTCGGTGCGCAAGCGGCTGCCAAGATTATAACGGTTCCCAGGGAGACGAGAACACGGAAGAAGGTCGCTACTCTCGGGCTGCTCCGCGTCTCTTTCCGCGCGGGCTCCGGTGCGAGCCGGCTGCGGCGCGAGCGTCGGCCGCCGAGGGTGAAATGGATCGTGTAGTCGATGCCCGGTCCGGCCGAAGCTCTTGCGGGAGGCCCGCGCGCTGCTCGGTGCAGGCACCGATTTGCGTCGTCTGCGTTCGTGCTGACGAGATCTCGGTGCCGGGCCGCACAAAACCTGGCTGAAACCGGTGCAGGGCGGCTGCAACGATCGTCAACGTTCCCAGAAAACAGACGAGCATGTTGAGGGCCACGAGTGCTCCGAGGACGCGATTTGGTGGGAACTCGGAAGTCGTGAGCACGAGAAACCCCGCCAACACGACGAGCACATTGTAGAAGATCGCCACCCCCGAGCTGCTCAGTGTCACTCTCATCGCCGACTCCGGTGCGAGCCCGCTGCGGCGGGAGCGTTGGTAGTTGAGGATGAAATGGATCGGGTAGTCGACACCGATCCCGAGTGCCATCGAACTCATCAGTGCGGTGGCTATGCCGAGAGGCTCGCCCGACCAGCCCAGGATTCCGAAGTTGAGCACGGTCGCGACGGCGATGGGTATGGCCGTCAACAGGCCTCCTACTGCCGAGGCACACATCCAAGCCGAAAGGAGCGTGACGAGAACGACGGCCAAACCCAAGCTCAGTACTTGCCCGGCTACGATCAGGTCACCAAGAGTCGAAATGGTGCGGGCCGTGCCGGATACAGCTGTTGCTATCCCGAGGGGGGCCAGGTGCGTCTCAGCGTACGACTCGACATCTTTGATAGCACGCCTTGCAAGCGGCGAATGGTCAGAGGTTATCTGGGTACGGACATTCGCCAGCCGGTATTCGTAGTCGACGACGTCATCGAGATCGCCCGGTTTACCGGACATCGAATAGAGAAGTAGATACTGAGCTATGACATCTTCTTCATCGGGCACCACGTGTGGCTCCGGATCATCGGGATTCATGACGGCGTTCATGCGCCGGACATAGTCGGCGATTGAACGTGTCTTGCTCGAGTAGCCCTGCTCCTCGACGAAAGCCTGAAGATCGGCTAGCGCTTGCAGTTTCTTCGGCTGTTTCCAGGCATCGACGCCTCCGCCATCAAGTACGATCTGCATCGGCATCGTTCCGCCGAAATGCGCGACGAACACGGTCTCTGCTCGCTTCACGGGGTTGGAGTCGGGAAAGTTGCGAAGCGTGGAGCTGTCTACGACCAGACGCGGAACCCCGCTGAGTGCTAGGCATACGACTAGTATCCCTGCGCCCATGGTAGCGATCGGATAACGCGTAACCAGCGGGGCGAGCGTGTTCACGAAAACGGCTACTACGCTGTGCCGGTTGCTTCGGGCGTGAACGGCCCTTCTTGCCGCGCGCCTGGGGAGCGGGAGGACCGACAGGAGAGCCGGCAGAATCGTGAGAGAGAACACCATCGCCGCCAGTACGCCCACGCTGGTAAAGATGGCGAAACTCTGGACGGGGGGCAGCGGTGAGATCGCCAGCGCGCCGATACCGGTAGCTGTCGTGACGGAGGTCATGACGATAGGTTTCGTCATCTCCTGCATCGTCTCGAACACGCTCTCTCGCGCCTGCCAATCTGGGCGCGCGGCCACGGCGAGGAGGAAGCGATGGATGATGTGGATCCCATCGGCAACACCTATCGCTACGATCAGCACCGGCATGAGCGTCGTGAGCGGAAAAACGACCGCGCCGGTCCAGCCCATCAGTCCCAAGCTCCAGATCACCGAGTTGAGAACCACGAGAAGCGGGAGTAGCGCGCCGCGGATACATCTCAACGTGGCGAGGAGTAGTAGGGCGGTTGCCGCGACGACGAAAGGGAACATGAGTCCCATGTCCTGTCGCGTAAGATGAAGTATCTGGCCTTCAACGATCGCGCGTCCGGCGATGTGCAGGTGCTCGGTAGTGACCGGCGCTTTGGCGATGATGGCCCGCAGGTCGCGGTGGAGCTCTTCGTCGTCGAAGCCGGGACGGACTTCAGCAACGATCGCCGCTGCCGCCGCGTCGCGGCTTATCACCGTTCCGACCATCATGGGATTCTCGAAGACTGCTTCTCGGACGGCTCTGGCCCCCCGCGCGGTTTTTGGAGGCTCGTCAAAAAAGGGCTGGACGCGCAGCATGTCCTCGCTGCCGGTGATGTTGTTGATGGCAGAGATGCTCACGAGGTCGGCGCCGTCTATCGACTCGAGGGCGGCCATCTGCTCTGAAATGAAATCAACGAGCGCTAACGTCTCAGGCGTAAAGACACCGGCCGGGCCTTCGTTGACGACGATGACGAGTGCCGGATCAGCGACGCCGAAGTAGTCTTCGAGCCACTCGTTGTAAACGAATACCGGATGATCTTTCGGCATCATCGTCTTAATATCGGCCTCGACGTGGAGTTGGGGAATAGGGACGGCTAGAACAGCGGTGACGGTCAGGAACACTAGGATCGTAACCCAGGGGTGCTCGACGACAGCTCGATTGATGCGCTTCACGACGGGTTGGCTCTATGATCCTTGCGGCGACGGCGGCCCGGCTTATGGACGCTCGTGCGTGTGTGTCTCCTCCGGTCGGCGCGAGAACGGCGGCCGATCGGACCGGTTCTTAGCGGTTCTCGTCAGCTCTAGGCGAGCAGGGCCGCGAGTGAGGAAGGAGTCTGCGAGCACGGCTCCTCCCTCGCGTATCGTCCAACCGGTGAGCTTGGGGACGAGTACCTCCAGCGCCACGCGCATTTCCAGACGCGCCAGCGACGCGCCGATACAGAAGTGGATGCCGTGGCCGAACGCCAGATGGCCTTCGCTTTCGCGGTGGATATCGAAAAGTTCCGCGTTGGCGAAGCGCCGCTCGTCGCGGTTGGCGGCGCCGATCATGACTAGTACGGTACTGTTCTTGGGGATCCGCGTATCTCGCAGTTCGGTGTCGGCGATGGCCAGGCGGGGCATGAACTGGAAGGGGGACTCGTAGCGCAGGCTCTCCTCGACCAGCGCGGGAATCAACGTCGGGTCGTCCTGAACCGCCTCCAGTACGTGCGGATGCTCGATCAGCAGCTTGACCGTGTTGGCGATCGCATTGGTCGTGGTCTCATTACCGGCGATGAGCAGTACGGTGGCGAAACTCAGCACCGACTCGGTGTCCAGCGTGCCTCGGTGTTTCGGATCGACGAGCGTGCTGATCAGGTCGTCGCCCGGCTGGCGGCGACGCTCCTCAACGATCGCCCGCAAGTATCCGAGCAACTCGCCGGCGTTGCCGAGCATAGCAGCGGGAGAATCGGCTCGATCGCTGCCGGTCAATCCGGAGATGACGTTGCTGCTCCACCTGCGAAAGTCTGCGATGCGGTCGGCTTCTACGCCGAGCATCTCGGCGATGACCGTCATCGGCAGGGGGTGGGCGATCGTCTCGACGATGTCGACCTGGTCTACACTCTCTAGCCGCGAGACGTAGCCTCGGCAGAGGTCACGGACCCGGGGTTCCCACGCCGCGATGCGCCGCGGTGTGAAGCCGCGATTGACCGTGGCGCGTAGCACATCGTGGCGCGGCGGGTCGGAGGAGAGCAGGGTTTCGGGGGCCGATCTGAGCAAGAGCGGGTTGACGCGAGAACGCGCGAAGAAGCGCACCATCTCGAAGACGTCGCGCCACCCCACGGTCTTCCAGCGGTCGCTGACGAGCAGGTCGAACGCGACCCCGGAGGAGAACAGCTCGGGCTGTTTGAAGATGGCGGAAGCCTCATCGAAGCGCGAGGCACAAAAGACCCCGGCTTTGGGCGCCCAGTGCAGTGAATCTTGGTCTCGTAGGTCCCTGTAAGCGGGGTAGGGATCCCCCCAGCTTTCTCTCTCCAACGGTTCAAACGTCATGATGGCGGCTCCTATTAATTAGACAATTGCCCTATTTATTAAAATACGCTAAACTAGACACATGTCAAGTTCGGGAAAGAACGCGGACGGGCCGCATGTTGGTAGTCGACCGGTGGGCCGTCCCCCCGGGGCGACCGGCCAACGCACCCGCGAGGAGATTCTCGAGGCCGCGCTGGAAGCGTTCGCAGCCGCGGGCTACGAGGCGATGTCGGTTCGGGAACTGACGCGGCGACTGTCGGTGAGCCACAATCTCGTCCACCATCATTTCGGTTCCAAGCCGGAGCTGTGGCGCGCGGCTGTAGAACACGGTGTCGGCGGCACGATTCGTGAGTTCAGCGAACTGCTGGACCAGGGCATTGGCGGACCGAGCCCCGCCAAAACCCTTCGCACCGGGCTCCTCCGCGCGATCAACTTGCTTGCGATACACCCCGCCGTTGCGCGCATTGTTGCCGACGAGGCCGGCCGGGGAGGGGAACGGCTCGACTATATCTACGACCAGTTCGTACGGCCGGGGATGGAAACCCTCGAACTCTTTCTCGTGGGCGCCCAAGGCAGAGGCGTTCGCGAGATCGATCCGCGCGTGCTCGCGCTATTCGTTGCCAGTGTTGCCAGCGTACCGTTCACGCACGGTGCCCTGGCGGAGAAACTCGGCGTTCCCGTCCCGCGCCCGGCCGGCTCGACCGTGTCGGTCGAGGGTTACGCCGAGACATTGGTCGAGCTGATGCTTGGAGGCCTCATTGCTCCGGCCGGAATCGCCACGTCGAGATGACGAGTCGCCCTTTTTTCGACGCCCGTGGCGCGCGCCGTGGACCAGCCGCAACCCCTCGCCTGCCCGTTCGGCTGAGCAGGCCACTCAGGCTGCTGAGTGATCGGTGATCATGCTCTATACGCCTGCCGACAACCAAAACAGCCGCAGACAACAGCCCAGCGCGACGAAGTAGCTCAACGATCGTAGCGTACCCAGGTTGGCCGCGCATTGGCGTTCCCTCAGTGTGCGCAGGAGGCTAAACTGCAGGCGATGATCCGCTCTCGGTGTGGTGTAGTTAACGGAAAAGAAGTTATCAGCCGTTCAAAAGGGCCTTTGGAATGCCTATCCTCCGATTCCGCTGTGCGGGTACTGTTGGCGTGCGAAGCGATTGTTAAAGAAGAAAAAGGTGGACTATACCGAGGTCAATGTCCGCGGCGATGCCGACGCCATGGCCGAAGTCCGTAGTATTGCGGGCCCTTCGACTTTTCCGCAGGTTGTTATCAATGGTGAATTGATAGGCGGCTGTGACGACCTCCACGAACTTGAGCGCTCTGGCCAACTCGACGCCCTGCTGTCGTGAGCCGCGGCGGTCCGAGCGCGGCTCTAGGTTGGGGCATTGCCGCTTGGATCGGTCTCGGAGGCTACATCAGTGTCAAAATCGGCCTTTTCGTCGCTAACGCCAATCCCCGAGTAGTGCTCCTCGAAGGTGGCGATCATCTGGTCGATCGGTACGTCAGCGAACTCTCCACGCATGTTTATGTATTCCATGTGCTGCCGCCCGTCTTGGTCGAAGGGGTGGTATATTGAATCTTCGTGACCGTCGAACTCCAGGGGCCTCAGCCGAAACTTGCTGCACAGCTCTATGTTGAAAGCGGGTGTTGCCTTTACCCACTTTCCCTCTAGGAGGATTGCTGTGTAACCGTGCCAGTAGAAGATGTCGGTATTCATGTGCTCGCGCAGGCGGCGTGTCGACAAGTGGTTACGAACATCAGCAAAGCCTAGGCGGGCCGGTATCGAACTCGCCCGGCAGCAAGCTGCGAGCAAAATGGCTTTGCTCACGCACCAGCCGTGTCCGAGTGCTAGGGTTCGCGAGGCACTCAGCCCGGCCACACTGGTCTCGATGTGGTAAGCATCGTAGCGGATGCGATCACGTACGGCGTAGTAGAGACTTACCGCTGCATCGATGTCGTTTGTCGCAGAGGATGCGTGGGCATCGACAAATGCGAGGACTTGGGCGTGGTCAGACTCGACCGTCGCGCTCGGGCGAAGGAACTCTTCGAGACTTGCACCGGGCTCCGTCGTGTCGTTTTCGAGTGCCACTCTAGTTCGCTTCGAGGTGATCGGCGATAGCCTGTTCCCACTCCGCCGGGCGGAAGAACATAGGTCCTATTCCGCCCTTGTAGGCGACCTTGCCGTTACTGCCAATCAGATAGAGGCGCTCGGGCACGGCGGCGTATGATTTGGCAACGGCGTCATCCATCTCGTCTACCAACGCCGGCATTTCAAGCGCAAGTTTGAGCATACAAGTTTGACCCACCTCGACGCGTTCGTCTATAGATTGGTGCTGACGGTAAAGGATTTCTTGTTGCGTATTCTCTTTTACCTGCCAGCCATCGCTAGGATGAATTTCCTTTATGTAGACGACGTAGAAGGCCACACGGTCGCGAAAGCTCTGGTAGATGCGGTTGAGGGTCCCAGCCTGGGCCCTGAATGGCGGTCAAGTGTAGCTTCCGAAGATCAGTGCTACTGGGCGATCCCCAAAGTGCTCGGAAAGGCGTTGGCTTTGTCCTGTGTGGTCGGCACCGAGGTAGGGTAGGCAGAAGTCAGGGGCGGCCTCGCCTTGCTGCACCGAGACGGCCTCTAGCCGCATCAGCTCTGCTATCGATTCGGCGGCCTTTGGGTGGGAGGCCGCGTCGCGAAGATCGTCGAGCGACAGCCCGTCAAGCGAAACGCCCTCGCTTTCGAGCT
>CAYYPB010000074.1:0-9234 GCA_964473405.1 uncultured Planctomycetaceae bacterium | reverse complement strand
GGGCGCGCCTGGCCCCTCAGCGACAATTCGTCGTTCAGAACCGCCCCCCGCACCCCCCACGGCGGAAATGGTGCCCGCGAGGCCCCGGCTCGCAGACCCCGCCGGCCCCTACCGCGAGGAGGCGGAGATCGTCGAGCCGGGCAGGCGCCGCAGCAGTGCATCGAGCGAGAATCGACCCCCGGGGCATGCCGTCCTGCCGGTGATGCCGCCGTGCGTGAGGATCCGCGACCGGCCGATCCGACACTTGGCCCCCAGAAACGAGACCAGCCGGGCGAGCGATTGCATCTGCTTCTCCGTGGGCCGGGCCGTCTCAAAGTTGCCGATCAGGCAGATGCCGATGCCCTGCTGGTTGTAGACATTGCCGGCGGTCTTCGTGTGGGCCCCGTGTTTCTGCTGCTTCCAACGGTTGCCGACAAAGACCTTCCCGTCGCCGTATCGCACGCCGTTTCCGATGACGAAGTGGTACCCCAACTCGTCCCAGCCGCGGCCCTGCATGTGCCACTGCCGCATCCCCTGCGGCGTGGAGGTGTTGCTGGCCGAGTGATGGATGACGATGTACTTCCAGCGATTCGACAGACCGCGAGAAGGGATCCATCCGCTGCCCCCCCCCCGAGTCGCGACGCGTCGAGGGCGTTTGGCGACGCGCTTCGGCAGCTTGCCAATCGCACGCGGCCTGCTACCGACGTACGGTTCCAACTGCGCCACGGTCGTGTGCGACTTGGCCGCGCAGCCCGGCCCGGCAACGCCGGCGCACAAGAGCAATAGACAGAACGGTTTCCCCACATTGATTGACACGACAGTCTTCCCCCTTCAGCGGTCTTCCCACCACTATTGGAAGCTGTTTCACGATCGCGCTGTGGCACCGGCGTCCCGCCGTGGGATCACGCTGTGGCACCGGCGTCCCGCCGGTGGGATCACAGGCGAGACGCCTGTGCCACAATAGTGAAACAACCCCCTGTCGCCGTCTCTCGAACGACGCTCACCCTACCCATCGGGCTGCGGTCGCGCTGAGAGTGAACACAATTCGCAGGACGCGACGGAACGGACGCGGGGATATTGGCCTCACGGGGAAGCAGCCCAAAGCCTCAGGTATTCCCGGCTGTCCTCGCGGTCGGCCGACTCGGCGAGGACGGCCAAGGCCGCCGGAAAGTCCCCGTTAGTCTTTTCCAGAACCGCCGCAAAGTCCGACAATCCGCCTTGATAACGGACCGCCGCGAGGATTCGGGCGTTGTCCAACGGCATGTCGCGCACGCCAGACCATCGATCGGGATCAGACAACCGTGACACATAGTCTGTCGCGTACCGCCCGGCAGCAGACGCGAAGATCGCCGCACGCCCCGCCACGATGGTCTCCTTCGCATCACCCCGGTCGGCTGCGGCGGTGTAGTAGGCCGTCACGTCCTCGAACAAGGCCACGACGTACTCGTCGATGACCCGCTTGTCGGCGAATCGCGCCGCGGCCGCGACCGCCTCTGGCGAACCGACACCGTAGGTCTCATCGAAATACGCCTGCGCAGCGGCCCGACCGACGAACGTGGCCATCGCCTCGTCGAAGTCGATATCGGACGGCTTGAACACGGTGGCGTGCGTCAACTCGTGCAGGATGAACTCGGCCAGATCGATGTCATCGAGACGCAGGTTCGTTTGTCGAACCGGATCGGGCAAAAAGCCAAGGGTAGAGAAACCCTCCGCCTCGCCCAGGAAGACATCGTAGCCTGACGCCGTCAAGGCGTCGGCCTCGGCCCGGGCCATCGCCTCATCGAAGAAGCCCTTCGTCGCCATGACGCCGACGATCGGGAACGTCCATTGATAGGCCGCAAAGCGATCCTGCTCGCTGGCGGAAAGCACCCACGCGGCAGGCCCGTCGCCGCCGGCCTCGAAGACCGTGAAGGCGTCGCCGGCACGCAGCCCAATGCGGTCGATCCCGAACTGCCGCACGCGGCCGACAAAGGCCAACTTGTCTCGCTCGGTCTGGGAGAGGTTCGGATCGTCCAACGCCTCCACAACAGGCACCGTCCGCCCCAGACTCGCTAGTTCGCCCAGCACGAGATGCGTCAGATAGCCCGCGTCGCAGCCCGCCGCGGCGAGGAGCAACGAGAGGAGGAGAACAGCAGCCCCCATCCGCTGAACGAGAGAGCGACGCAGTCGTCGAGGATGTCGAGTGGATACCATGTTCGAGGTCTCGGCTCCAGAATATCCAGGCGGCTAACCCCATTCTAGGATGACAGCGCTACGTCGCCACCCAGGCAAGAACCGCGGACCTTCCCGATACCGGACCACACATTCGGACCATCACTCACTCGATGCAAGCTGGGAGTCCCTGGTGTGGGCGAGGCTGTGCCTGCGGCGGGGAATACGGCTACAGGGCTGCGCGATTGTCCTGTCGTTTGGTGAAGCGGCGGACCTGCGGGACCGATCAGAACGAGGGGCTGGGTGCCCCGCATCCGCTCGGTCCCGTCGGTCGCCGTGCTGGCGGTGGGCCACGCCGAGAGACCTGCCGGCTGGTCCGCAAGAACCGACTGAGGAGGTTCGTCGACCGAAGACAAGGGGAGTCTGACCATCGCGACGCGTAACGAATTGATCAACCGGTCCACCGTTCTGTGTGTGGATGACGAGCCGCATGTGCTTGCTTCTCTCGAGCGCGTCCTTCGAGGGTACGGCTGCCGCGTGCTGAAGGCGTACAACGGAAGCGATGCCCTCGACACGCTGGAGCAACAACGCGTCGACGTGCTGATCTGTGACGAAGCCATGCCGGGGATGTGTGGAACGGAGGTGCTCCGCCAGGCCAAAACGATTGCGCCGCAAACGACGCGCATTCTGCTGACCGCACACTGCAACGATGAGGCCGTGGTGATCCCGGCCGTCAACGAGGCGGAGATTTTCCGGCTCATCTCAAAACCGTGGGACGACGGAGAGATTCGTCGGGCGATCGCCGATGCGCTCGGGCTGGAACCGGAGAAGTGGCATCGAGTACAGGAGCGCGTCCAGGAACGGTTGCATGATGAATGCCGGAGTTGAACAGGCGAAATCGCGGTGCCGAGAATGACGGATCAACAGAACACGACATCCCCCGGCGTGGAAGTACCTGCCTCACACACGCGTTCGTCGATACGCGTGACGGCGATGTTGCTGAGAGCGGCGGCGGTTCTGTTCGTAACCGAGCAGGCGATCATGTGCTTCCTGCCGAAGCTGGGACTGGAGGGGATATGGGACGCCGTGGTCGATAGCCTTTTGCTGGCGATCTTGGCCTTGCCTGCGCTCTACGCCCTTGGGTTTCGTGGTTCCAAGCAGTTCGAAACGGGAAGTGTGCCTCACAACACGCGACTCGAAAAGCGGATGTTGCTGCTGCTGGGCACCAACGTGGCGTTGGCGCTGGCAGTACTCGCTATATATGGCCTGGCGGGTCGGAGCCAGGGAGCCGACTCGCACCTGATCAACCTCGCCGGGCGTCAACGAATGCTCGCGCAGGGCCTCGTGAAGGACGCGGTGGTCGAGGCCATGGGACAGCTCCGCGCGGCGCCGGGTAAGCGTCGCTCTGGCGTTCCTGCACATATTACGCGGGCGTCCTCTCAGTTCGAGAGGGTACTGCACGGACTGATGCGGGGCGATGCCGAACTCGAGCTTCCGGCCTGCACGATCGAAGAGGGTCGCCGACAACTGGAAAAGGTGGAGGCCGCGTGGAAGCCCCTTCGGACACTTTTGGATCGGACATCCGGAATCACGACGCCCGACGAGGCGTTCACCCACTCCAACGAGTTGCAGGCGGCGGGCGAACGGGTGCTGGCGGAGATGGACCTGGCGGTCACGCTGCTGGGAGAGCACCATCAAGACCGGACGAGCCTGCTAGACATCCCGTTGGGGTCTGCAATCGTAGCTGTGACGTTGATCAGCCTGTCGCTGGCGGTCACGCTCGTTCGCGTCATGAACAACCGCAAACGGCTGGAGGCCAGCCTGTCGCGGATCAACGTAGACCTCTTGGCAGTAAACAAGGTTCACAAGGCTCTGTTTGCCTGCCGCTCCACATCCGAGGTCGCCGGCACGCTGACGGATGCGATGGTCGACGAGTTCGGCGCGCACTTTGGCAGGGTGTGGTTGGTCCGTCCAGGCGATCTGTGTCCTCAATGCAAGCTAGCCGAACACTGCCGTGACAAGGAACAGTGCCTGCACCTCGTCGCCAGTTCCGGCTGCTACTCCCACGTTGACGGTGACCACAGGCGTGTGCCCCTGGGGGCGTTCAAGATCGGGCTGATCGCCAAGGGGCGAGGCAAGACGATCTGCAACGATGTGACCACCGACGAACGTGTTCATGACCGGCAGTGGGCGACGAAGCTTGGTCTTCAATCGTTCGCCGGATTCCCCTTGATGCACGATGGCGAGGTGATCGGCGTGATGGCCATGTTCTCCCGGCAGACGCTACCGCCGCACCTCTTGGAGAGCCTCGACCTGTTGACACAACTCGGCGTCTCGGCCATCGAGAACGTGACGAAAACCGAGTCAATCAGCCAGGCCATGGTCGAGATCGAGCGTCAAAATCGCTTCCTGAACACCGTACTCGAATCGCTTCCACACCCGTTCAGTGTGATCGACGCCGAGGACTACAGAGTTCTCACGGCCAACTCGGCGGCGCGTCGCGATGCTCCCGCGGGAGCGAAGAGCTGCCATACCATGACCCATCAGCGCGACACACCGTGTGACGGGGCTGAGCATCCGTGCCCGTTGGTCGAGGTCAAACGGACCGGCGAGCCCTCCATGGCAGAGCACACGCATGCGCACGCGGACGGCAGTGCGATGCCGATCGAGGTACACGCCTTTCCGGTGTTTGACGAGGACGGAAAGGTTGTCCAGGTGATCGAGTACTCCCTGGACATCACGGAGCGCAAGGTTGCAGAGGCGAAGGTGGACAAGGTGAACAAGCAACTGCATAGCCTCTCTCACCAAGCCGGCATGGCGGAGATCGCGACCGGCGTCCTGCACAACGTCGGCAATGTTCTGAACAGCGTCAATGTCTCGGCCTCGCTGCTGGCCGACAAGGTTCAGAAGTCGAAGGTGTCCGGCGTGGCCAAGGCGTCGTCCCTGATGAACGAGCACGCTCACGACTTGGGGAGCTTCATCGTCGAAGACGAGAAAGGCAAGAAGCTGCCCGGCTACCTGGCCAAGCTGGCCGCACACCTGGCCGACGAGCAGGGTTCGATGCTGGAAGAACTCGACTCGCTCAGCAAGAACGTCGACCACATTAAGCGGATCGTCAGCGCCCAGCAGTCGCATGCAGGCGCATCCGGCGTCACCGAATCGGTGTCGATCGCGGATGTGGTGAATGCCGCTATCTCCATCAATTCGACTACCTTCGATCGGCATGAAATCGAGATCGTGCGCGAGTTCGCCGATCTACCGCCGACCACGATCGACAAGCAGAAGGTCCTCGCCATCCTGGTCAACCTGATCCAGAACGCCAAGCAGGCACTGCGCGATGCGCCCTGCGGGAACAGACGACTGACAGTGCGCGTCGGCTTGACCGAAAACGACGACGTACGCATCGAGGTCGTCGACAACGGCAAGGGCATCGCCAGTGAAAACATGGCGAGCATCTTCTCGCACGGCTTCACCACTAAAGCGGATGGTCACGGGTTCGGCCTGCACAGTGCCGCGCTGGCCGCCAAGGAGATGGGGGGATCGCTCGGTGTGAGCAGCGACGGGCTGGGCAAGGGGGCGACCTTCACAATCGAATTCCCGCTCCAACCCGCGGAGGGCGTGGCATGACCGACAACGACATGAACCTGCGGATTCTGATCGTGGATGACAACGAGTCGACCCACGCGGATTTCCAGAAGATCCTGGCGCCGGAGACGGGCGATGCGGCAATCGAGGAGGCGGAGGCCCACCTCTTCGACGACGTGCCCGAGCCGGCGACAGCGCAGCAGTTCGAACTCGACTCGGCCTATCAAGGGGAAGAAGCGCTGGCCAAGGTGCAAGAGGCCGTTCGCCGGGGGCGACCTTACGCCATGGCATTCGTCGACGTCCGAATGCCGCCGGGTTGGGATGGGATCGAGACGATCGCGCGTCTTTGGCCCGTCGATCCTGATCTGCAAGTTGTCGTTTTCACCGCGTACTCCGATCATTCGTGGGAGCAGATGATCGAGAAGTTGGGACTGAACGATCGTCTGCTGATTCTCAAGAAACCATTCGAGAATGCCGAGGTTCGCCAACTGGCAGTCTCGATCACCGAGAAACGGAGACTTGCCACTCGGGCCAAGATGAAGCTCTACGAAGTGGATCGCATCGTCGAAACACGAACGCGCGACCTCGAGAGTACGCACGTCGATCTCGCCACCGCACGCGATGAAGCTCAGGCGGCCAACCACGCAAAGTCCGATTTCCTGGCCAATATGAGCCATGAAATCCGCACGCCCATGACCGCCATCCTCGGTTTCGCGGACCTTCTGAACGAGACACTTCGAGATCACTGCGTTCCGACCGAGTGCGCAGACGCCGTGCGGACGATCCAGCGGAACGGTGAGTATCTCCTGGCCATCATCGACGACATCCTCGACATATCAAAGATCGAGGCCGGCAAGATGGTCATCGAGCGCGTCGCCTGTTCGCCCAGACAGCTTGTGAATGAAGTCGCCGAGTTGGTCCGCGTTCGATCAGAGTCGAAGGGGCTGGCTCTTGACGTCGAGTGTGCCGAATCGGTTCCCCAGTCGATCAGCACCGATCCGACGCGTCTGCAGCAGATCCTCATCAATCTGCTAGGCAATGCGATCAAGTTCACCCGGTCTGGAAGCATTCGACTCGTCGTGGAAACGGACCGCAACGACGCACAGGAGCCGATCCTGCGATTTGATGTTGTGGACTCGGGGATCGGGATGACCGCCGATCAGGCCGCGGGTCTGTTCCAGCCATTCCAACAGGCCGACAACTCCACGACGCGCGAGTTCGGTGGCACGGGACTCGGATTGCACCTCAGCAAGCGCCTGGCGGAAATGCTCGGCGGCGATTTGATCATTGCGGAAACGGCGCCGGGCGTCGGCACGCGGTTCCGCGCCACCGTCGCGGCGACGCTGCTCGAAGGGCATTCCCCTGCGTCGGACCGAGCGTGGATGGAAACGAAGAAGGACCAGAAAGCAGTCGACGCGCGGAAGTATGCGGACCTCAGCCACTGCCACGTTCTCTTGGCAGAGGACGCACTGGACAATCAGCGGCTCATCTCTCTCGTGCTGAAAAAAGCCGGCGCGGATGTGAAAGTCGCCGACAACGGGAAGCTCGCCGTCGATGCCGCCTTGACGGCCGTGGAGGAGGGGAGGCCGTTCGACGTTCTCCTGATGGACATGAAGATGCCGGTCATGGACGGCTATGAAGCCAGCGCTTGGCTGCGCCGCCGGGGATACACCGGGCCGATTGTCGCACTGACCGCCCACGCCATGTCCAGCGACCGGGAGAAGTGCCTCCGCGCAGGCTGTGACGACTACGCGACGAAGCCCATCGACCGTGCCAAGTTGATCCAGACTGTTTCCGAGTTTGCGCGACGGGCCGCGAAAGGTGCCGATGTGCCGACATCCGGCGACGAACGACCTGATCGCGTCGCCACAGCGCCGAATCCACTGGCCGGAGTGAAGTGACATGACTGGAAAGCGAATCGACAAAACGTGTAGGGGAGAGCCCAAGACGCCGAGTCCCGTCGGCGCGAGCGACCCTGCCAGGCCCGACGAGGAGAAGAACATGGTGAGGGCAACAAAGGACGACAACCGGCGCATTCTCGTGATCGACGACAACCCGGCGATTCACGATGACTTCAGGAAGATACTCTGCGACGCTCACAGCGACTCCGACCTGAACGGAGCGGAGGTCGCCCTTTTCGGAGATGCAACGGCCACACCGACCCCCGGTGGTTTTGACATCGACTCGGCTCATCAGGGTGAAGAAGGTTTGGCGCTGGTACGCAAGTCGTTGGAGCAGAAACGACCCTATGCGATGGCCTTCGTGGATATCCGCATGCCGCCCGGATGGGACGGCATTGAAACCACCGAGCGCATCCGGCAAATCTGTCCCGATCTCGAAGTGGTCATTTGCACGGCCTACTCCGACTATTCGTGGGAGAGCATGGCCAAGAAGCTCGGCCACACGGACAAACTCCTGATCCTCAAGAAGCCGTTCGACACCATCGAGATCAGACAGCTTGCGCACTCTCTGACGGAACGTTGGAACCTGGTTCAACGAACGAAAGTGTATCGCGGTGGCGGCGAGGCAACTGAACTGACGCGCCGCGACATCCGCGTTGTTGTCGTGGACGATGATCCGATGATCGTGGGGATACTCTCGAAGCTCATCCGCGATGCCGGCTACGAGATCCGAGAGTACTCCGATGGAGCGCAAGCCTGGGATGCGTTCGACAGCCAAGAACCCACGATCGTAATCACCGACTGGCGTATGCCCGAACTGGACGGTATCGAGCTGTGCCGGAGAATCCGGGCGTCGGACCATCTGGGGAGGGTGTATGTCATCCTCCTGACGGCTGCCGACAGGCCGGAGGATGTGGTCACGGCACTGGAGGCCGGCGCGGACGATTTCCTGTCTAAGCCCTGCGACCACCGCGAATTGCTCGCTCGGATTCGATCCGGCGAGCGCGTCTTGCGGCTCATGCGACAGCAGAGAGACTCCGCAGCCGTCATCGAAACGCACAATCATTCGCTCGAAGCCGCCAATCAGCGCGCGGCCGAGGCCATCGAACGGTTGCAGCACACCCAGCAGCAGCTATTGCAGGCGGACAAGATGGCGTCTATCGGACAACTGGCCGCGGGCGTCGCGCACGAGATCAACAACCCCATCGGGTTCATCTCCAGCAACCTGAACTCACTCGGGCAGTATGCGGAAGACCTCAAGGCCGTCCTTGCGGCACACGACGCGCTGCTGACCGAATGCGCGTCGCACGCCGATCTTGCGGAGAAGGCCAAGGAGATCGAACTCGTTCGGAAGGAGAAGGACATCGCCTATGTCCTGTCCGATCTCGGCAACTTGATCGACGAATCCGTCGAAGGGGCGCAGCGCGTCCGGCAGATCGTCGCCGACTTGCGCGACTTCTCGCATGTAGACAATCCCGACATGACTCAAGAAGACGTCAACGCGCTGCTGGACAAAACGATCAACGTCGCATGGAACGAGTTGAAGTACAAGACAGAGGTGGTGCGGGAGTACGGGGAGGTTGCCGCGATCCGATGTTATGGCGGAAAGCTCGGCCAG
>CAYYPB010000073.1:0-9244 GCA_964473405.1 uncultured Planctomycetaceae bacterium | reverse complement strand
CCGGTTTCAGCAGAGACACCCGGTCATCCAGCAGCCAATCGCCCCGCGGAGCATCGCCCTGGGGCCGAGCCGGATGAGGTCGTCCCGCCGGCAGGGGGCCAGCACGCCGATGCCACCGATCTGGATGCCGATCGAGCTGATGTTGGCGAATCCGCAGAGGCTGTAGGTGGCCATGAGCGTGGATCGCTCGCTCATCGTCCCGCCGCCGATCATCTCGGCCAGCGATTCGTACGCGATGATCTCATTCGTGGCCATCGCCTTACCGAGCAACGAGCCAAACGCGCGGCAGTCGTTCCCCTCGACGCCGACGAGCCACGCGACCGGCGAGAACACCAGCCCCAACAGCCCGTCGAGGTTGAGTTCCTCCAGACCCATCGCCTGCACCACGGGAGACACGACGGGCCAATGTCCGAACCGAACGAGAACGGCATCGATGATCGCCACCACCGCGATGAACGCGACGAGCATCGCCATGACGTTGATGGCCAACTTCATCCCCTGAGACGCGCCGGTCGTCGTCGCGTCGATCAGGCTGTTCGTTTCTCGTTTCATCACGACCTTCGCCGAGTCGGAGGTCTCCGGCGTGTCTCGCTCTGGCACCATGATCTTGGCCATCACGAATGCCGCAGGCGCCGACATCAGACAAGCCGTCAGAAGATGACGCGCCGTGGCGACGGCGATGACCTCGTCGCCGCTCGAGAGGATGTTGACATAGACCGCCATGACGCCCGCCGCGACCGTGGCGAAGCCGACCGTCATGAGCGACATGAGTTCCGACCGTGTCATCCCGGCGATGTAGGGTTTGACGAGCAGCGGCGCTTCGGTCTGACCAAAGAACACGTTGGCAGCCGCCGCGAGACTCTCGGCGCCACTGACGCCCATCGCACGGCGCATGACCCATGCCAACCCCGCGACGACGCGTTGAAGAATGCCGTAGTGATAGCCAATCGCGGAGATCGTCGCGACGAGGATGATCGTCGTCATGATGGTGATGCCGACGTTCGCAAACCAGGGGACGCTGTGATGCGTTCCGTCGAACGGCTTGAAGAGGAAGTCGGCCCCGGCCTGCGCTCCGTAGAGGACCGTCGTGACGACGCGTGCAATCCCGTCGAAGACGAACCGCCCCGCGTTGGTTCGGAGTACAATCAGTGCCAGCGCCGACTGCAGCGCGAGGCCGGCCACAACGATCTTCCACGGGAAGCGTCGGCGGTCGAAGGACAACAGCCAAGCCAACATCAGTAGCCCGGCGATCCCCAGCGCCCCGCGTGCGACGTGTTCGATCATCGTTGCTCCGGCGGTGTGGACATCGGCGTGAAGTGGTCTTCGCAGCGTGGCTCGTAGTCATCCAGCCCGCCGACCATGTGAACCGTGTTCACGTCGGTCATTCGCTGCGTATAGGGCGACGGCTTGCCGCAGACGCGACACGGCGATTGCTTCTTGACCTCGCTATCGGCCATCTCGGCGAGTTCCGGCATCGGATCGAACGGCCGGCCCCAGGAATCGTTGCTGATCCCCGCGACAACAACCGAAATGCCGCGATCCAGCAGCGTCCGCACTACGGGCACGAGCGCCTGCTTGAAGAAATGCCCCTCGTCGATCGCGACGAAATTCGCATCGCCGCACGCTCGCAGGATCGACTCGCCGTCCGGCACGCGCACGGCGTCAAACCGGTCCTGAGAATGCGTGACCAGATGGTCGGGATCGTAGCGGCTGTCGATGCAGTGCTTGAACGCTCTGACGCGATGCCCCTCGGCGACGGCCCGACGCAAGGCGGCGATCATATGCTCGGTCTTGCCGGCGAACATCGAGCCGTGAACGACTTCGAGACAGCCTCTGTTCGCGCGATCAGCCATGCCGCAGATTGTCTCCATTCACGGCCATTTCGCAAGGCGAGAGGTGAGAACCGCTGGACACCATCGCGCTGCCTCGACGTTGGCTTGCCGTTTGGCGATTCAACCGCCCCGCGCCTGCTCATAGGCGGCTTGCACAACGGCCTTCAACTGCCCAGAGTGCAGTTCCTCGATCGTCCGGAACCAGAACGTCAATTCCGCCCCGCTTGTGCCCGGCCGGGCGAACTCCTGTTCGGACCCCAACCCCTCGACTTGCGTCGGCGTAAACCGACCGCGAGGAACGTGCAGATCGATGCGCAGGGCTTCGGGCTTGTTCGTGATGATCTTGCCGACGCGGTCGCCGCCCGGTGCGGCCATGTCCACGATCACCTTGCGGTTCCACGAAAACACCACGCCCGGCGCGGCCTTGGTCACTTTGCCCAGGAACATCGTCAGCGCCAACGGCTTCCACTGTTTGATCGCCTTGGCCGGAATCGACCGTTGCGACATGTGCCAAGCCTTGCCGTCAGTCTTCCAGGGTTCGGCGGGCGCCGTGGCCGTCGCGAGCCCCTCGACATGCGAAAGGTACGCCTGCACAGCTTCCTTCAAGAATCGACGGAACGCCGGCGCGGCCACCTCCTTCTTGTCGTGAACGAGCACGCGGACCTGATCCATGTTGTTGCTTGCCGAACGCACCTGGACGCGCGCCGTCGCACCGTAGGCCTGGATGTCATCGCGATCGTCCAACGTCTTGAGCCGCAGCTTGTCCGCCAACGAACGCTGCGAGAACGAGCCGGGCGGCACGCGGAATAGCAGGTCCAATAGCCAGCGACCACCCGTCAGGGCGTGCAACAGCCAAGGCACGGCCGACCGCGCCAAGCCTCTTGGCGGCTTCGCGATGACTTCGACTCGGCCTCGATCCTTCCAATCCGTCGAGGCGAGCTTCGCCTTGCCCAGCCGCTCGAGTTGATCGACGACATAGCCCAACGCCTCGCCTTCCCACTCGACGGCCTTGCCCTCGCGCGTCAACCGATCCTGCGTATGCCATCGACGACCGTCGCGTTGCCAGGGCATCTTGATCGGCTCGTTGGCGTCCGCGAGCAATCGCTCCTGATCGACCGCGATAGCCTCAGCGGCGGCCTGCTTGGCGTCGTAGACGGGCCGCTCTCCATGTGGGCCGGCTTTCAGCACTCCCGCGAGCAATCGGCCGGTGTGCGAGCCCTTCGCATGGGCGACAAACTCAGGCGAACCCTCGACGACGATCGACCCACCCGCATCCCCGGCCTCGGGCCCGAGGTCGATCACCCAGTCGGCCGTCTTGATCACGTCCAGATTGTGCTCGATGCAGACCACCGTATTGCCCATGTCCACGAGCCGGTGCAACACGTCGAGCAGCTTACGAAGATCGTCGAAGTGCAAACCCGTCGTGGGCTCGTCGAGAGCGTAGAGCGTCTTGCCCGTACTGGGGCGACCGAGTTCGCCGGCGAGTTTCACGCGCTGGGCCTCGCCGCCGGAAAGCGTCGGCGCGCTTTGGCCCAATGGCAGGTAGCCCAGCCCGACGTCCTCGAGCATCTGCAACAACCGTCGCAGTTTTGGCACGTTGCCGAAGTGCTCCAGCGCCTCGGTCGCGGACATCGCCAGCACATCGGCGATGTTCTTGGCCTTGTAGCGAACTTCGAGCGTCTCTCGCTGATACCTCGCGCCGCCGCACGTCTCACACGGCACCCAGACGTCGGGCAAGAAGTGCATCTCGTGGCAGACCTGCCCCAGCCCTTCGCAATCGTCGCAGCGTCCGCCAGGCCGATTGAAGCTGAACCGGTTGATCGTGTAGCCGCGAATCTTGCTCTCGGGCAGCTTGGCGAACACCGAACGAACAAGATCGAAGACGCCGGTATACGTCGCGGGATTGGACGACGGCGACAGGCCGATGGGCTGCTGATCGACGTTGATAATCTTGTCGACGTAGTCGATGCCGCGAATCTCGTCGTGCCCCCCCGCCGTGAGTCGGGCACGGTGCAACCGGGCCGCCAGGGCGGGATAGAGAATCTCTGTCACGAGCGAAGATTTGCCTGACCCCGACACGCCGGTCACGCAAACAAACCGACCGAGCGGCAGTGCCGCGTCGATATTCCGCAGATTGTGCTGCCGAGCGCCGGCGATCGTCAGTGCCGGACGAATCGGATCGCCGTGGGGGACCTCCGCGTGGGCCGACGAATCCGCGCGAAACGCTTCGATCGGCCGGCGGTTGGTCGGCACGGGGATGGACGCCTTGCCGGCAAGATACTGTCCCGTCAGCGACGTCTTCACGCGCTTGAGCCCCGCAGGCGTCGCGGCACCCACGACATGGCCGCCGTGCGCTCCCGCCCCGGGGCCGAAGTCAACGACATGATCCGCCGATCGGAGGATGTCGGCGTCATGCTCCACCATGAGCAACGTGTTGCCGAGATCGCGAAGCTTGTGCAACGCGCCAACGAGCCGCTTGTTGTCCCGCGGATGCAGGCCGATGGTCGGTTCGTCCAGAACGTAGAGTACACCGGTGAGCCCGCTGCCAATCTGCGAGGCGAGGCGGATCCGCTGCGATTCGCCGCCGGACAGTGTGGGGGCTGACCGAGAAAGTGAGAGATAGCCGAGGCCCACATCGTTGAGAAACCGCAATCGCGATTTGATTTCGTGCAGCAGCTCGCCGGCGATCCGAGCCTGCCTCCGATCGAGCCGCAGCGCCTTGAAGTAGCCCGCGGCATCGGCGAGCGGCATGTGGCAAACATCGACGATGGATCGACCGCCCAGTTGCACGGCCCTCGCCAGGGCATTGACGCGCCCGCCGTCGCACGTCTGGCAGGGTACTTCGGTGACGAGTTCCTCCAGCCGCCGCCGGTACTCCCAGGAGATCTTCGTGGCCTCGTCGATGGCCGAGAAGAAGCCCTTCCACTGAAACCGCAACTCTGTGGCACAGGCCTCTGGCCTGTGTGACGTCGCGCGGGTTTCCGAAGTTCCTGGCGGGTCCACCGGCGAGACGCCGGTGCCACAGTGGGTCTTGAGACCGTCGCTCAACGCCACCCATCGCTCGCCAAGCCCGAACAGCAGCGCGTGGCGATGCTCGTGCGACAGATCATGGCAGGCCGCCTGCGCGTCGAATCCGATCGCCGCGGCGAGTGCCACCAGCATGGCCCGCAGCATGGGCCGCTTCTCCACATCCTCCCAGCCGGCGACCGCCCCATCGAGGATTGACCGATCCGGTCGGACGATCACCCGCTCGGCGCTCGTCCCCCGCTGCATGCCGAGGCCCTCACAGCGAGGGCACCAGCCGACCCTGGCGTTGAAGCTGAAGTGATGCGGCGTGATCTCCTCGAAGCTCTCGCTGCAAGCGTCACACGCGAAGTGCTGCGAAAATCGCATGACGCGCTCCGTCTCGCCCATCACCACCACTACCAGCACGCCCTTGCCCAATGCCAGACAGTGCTCGATCGACTCAGCGACGCGCTTGCGCCCGCGCGGTTTGAGAATCACGCGATCCACGACGAGTTCGACCGCGTGCTGGCGGCGTGCGTCGATCCTTGGCTTCTCCGACAGATCCACGATCTCGCCATCGATTCGAGCCCGGACATAGCCCTGGCCCGCGCATCGCGTCAGCAGCGATTCCCAAGTCTCGCCCGGTGCCCGATCGATCGGAGCGCAGAGCATCAACCGCGTCTCGGCCTGCAGCGCCGTGATCTTGGTGATGATCTCTTCGCTGCTCTGCGTGCCGATCTTGAGGTCGCACGTCGGGCAATGCGGCTGTCCGACGCGCGCCCACAGCACGCGCATGTAATCGAAGACCTCCGTGACCGTACCGACCGTCGACCGCGGGCTCTGGCTGGCGGCCTTCTGCTCGATGGCGATCGCCGGCGACAGGCCGTGGACGTGGTCGACCTTCGGCTTGTTGAACTGGCCGAGGAACTGTCGGGCATAGGCCGAGAGGGATTCGACGTAGCGAAGCTGCCCCTCGACATAGACCGTGTCCATCGCGAAGCTCGTCTTGCCGCTGCCGGAGACGCCGGAGCAGACCGTCATGCCGCCGCGTGGCACGCGCACGTCGATGTTCTTGAGATTGTGTTCGGCCGCGCCCAGGACGACGATGTCACCGCGACCCTTGCCACCGACCGCCGCGCGGGAGGTTCGTTTCGGCGCTTTGGCTCCCGAGCGCTTCGTCTTGCCGGCCTTCGCCGACGGCAACACCTCTCGCAGCGACTCGCCCGTGTGCGACTTGGCCGACGCTGCCACCTTTTCCGGCGTGCCTGCCACGACGACCTTGCCGCCCCCGTCGCCGCCTTCGGGCCCCAGGTCGATCACCCAGTCGGCGGTCTTGATCACGTCCAGGTTGTGTTCGATGACGACGACCGTGTGGCCGCCGTCCACGAAACCGTGCAGCACCTCCAGCAGCCGACGGATATCCTCAAAATGCAAACCCGTCGTGGGTTCGTCAAGAAGATACAGCGTTCTACCCGTTGGGCGTTTGACGAGTTCTCGCCCCAGCTTGACGCGCTGCGCCTCGCCGCCGGAGAGCGTCGTACTCGATTGGCCCAGCTTCACATAGTCGAGCCCGACCGCGTGCAGCGTGCCGAGCATCCGCGCAATCTTCGGAATCGCCCCGAAGTGCGTCAGGGCCTCCTGCACGTCCATGTCCAACACGTCGAAGATGCTCTTGCCGCGATAGCGAATCTGGAGCGTTTCGTGATTGAACCGCCGCCCCTCGCAGACCGGGCACTGCGTCCAAACGTCGGCGAGCAAGTCCATCTCGACACGGTTGTAACCGTTGCCCTCGCAGGCCTCGCAGCGCCCGCCCCCCGCGTCGCCGGTGGGCACGTTGAAACTGAATCGGCCCGGCGCGTAGCCGCGCACCTTGCTGTCGGGCAGCATGGTGAAGAGCTTTCGGATCTCGTCGAAGACCTTGATGTAGGTCGCGGCGTTGCTGCGCGGCGTGCGGCCGATCGGCGACTGATCGATGTCGATGACCTTGTCGAGATGCTCGATGCCGTCGATACCGTCATGCTTGCCGGGCGACACCTTCTCGGCACCGTTCAGGTCGCGAGCAAGCCGTTCGCGGAGGATGTCATTGACAAGCGAACTCTTGCCGGAGCCCGAAACGCCGGTGACACACACGAACCGGGCCAGCGGAATAGCGACGTCGATACGCTTGAGGTTGTTGTGCGCCGCGCCGCGGATCGTCAGCCACGCATTGTCTCGCGGCTCGGCGAGCGGGGCCGTCTTCGCATCGGTTTGTTTTCGTCTCGCACGGCTCATGGTTATGTAGGAACACAATCGGTTCGTGGCTCAGGAATCGCAAAGCATCAACACGGTCAAGGCCCCGAGCGATTCCCCCCCTGGCTTGCCGTTTGGCGGATCAACCATCCACCTTGTTCTTGCGCAACTTCCGAACGGGCTTCTTTCGTTTCGTTCTACGCGGCAGCTTGACCAACCGCCGCTTCGGGATCGGTATCTCTCGCTGACCGCTGAGGTACTGGCCCGTCAGCGATTCGCGATTGGAGACGATGTCGTTGTAGCGCCCGGCCGCGACGATCTCTCCGCCGCGCACGCCGGGGCCCGGGCCGAAGTCGACGATGTGATCCGCCGCGCGCATCGTGGCCTCGTCATGCTCGACGACGATCACGGTGTTGCCCATGTCGCGGAGCTTCTCCAGGCTCTCCAGCAGCCGTTGATTGTCCCGCGCGTGCAGGCCGATCGACGGTTCGTCGAGGATGTAGAGCACCCCCACGAGGCCGGCCCCGATCTGACCGGCCAGACGAATCCGCTGCAACTCGCCGCCGCTCAACGTCGGGGCCGTCCGATCTAACGTGAGATAGTGCAGGCCGACGTTCAGCAAGAACGTCAGCCGCGCCCGAATCTCCTTCAACACCTCCTGAGCGATCAACGCCTGCACTGGGCTCAACGAGAGTTTGTCCATGCACGCCAGCGCATCGCCGACGGACATGGCGCACAACTCGGCCATGTTGGGCCCGACGCGCCCGCGACCTTTGACGGGCAACCTCACGCCGCGCGCCTGGGGATTGAGCCGAGCCCCGCCGCAATCGAGGCACGGCCCGCGACGCATGTACTTCTCGTAGTACGCACGAATGAAGCTCGCCTTGGCCTTGCGGTGCTTCTTGCGAAGCTCAGCGATCACGCCGTCGAACGTGCCGCCATGCTTCCAGACGCCGCCCGACCATCGCCAGGCGAACGTGATGTGCCGATCGCCCGTTCCGAACAGGATCGCCTCGCGCGCCTTGGCCGGCAGCTTCTTCCACGGCGTTTTCAGATCGAAACCGAGCGTCTTGGCCACGCCTTCGTAGATGTGCCGACGCCACTTGCCGATCTTCGTGCGCATGGGGGCGATGCACGGAGCCCAGAAGTTTTTCGACGGGTCCGGAACGAGGAGATCCACGTCGAAGTCCGTCAGCTCGCCGAGCCCGTCGCACGCCAAGCACATGCCCGTGGGCGAATTGAACGACAGCAGTTGCGGCGAGGGCGGCTCGAACGAGATCGAGCATCGCGAGCAGGCGTACTTCGACGAGAAGACCTTCTCGAGGCGGCCTGTCTTGCGCGACGCGCCCTTGGGGACTGCGAGAGAACCAGAGGGCCGATCGCGCCCAGCGGCGCCCCCACTGGCTTGCCGATTGGCGGATCGACGATCCAGGCCGCTCTTGCGCAGCACGTCACGCCCGCCCTCCGGCGGCTCCTCGGCATCCATCGGCGCAACGAGCAGTGTGCCCTTCCCAACGGCCAACGCGCCTTGCACGGCCTCGGCCAGCCGCGACCGAACGCCCTCTCCGAGCGACAGCCGGTCGACAACGACCTCGATGTCATGCCGTTGGTTCTTCTGAAGGGCGAGATCCTCGGTCAACGCCACGACCTCGCCATCCACTCGGGCCCGGACGTAGCCCCCGCGGATCAGGTCGTCGAACAGATCGCGGAACTCACCCTTCTGCCCCCGGGCAACCGGTGCCAGAATGAGAACGCGCTGGGCGGAGCCGCCGGCATCTTGCTCGCCGCCGAAGGCGCTGAGAATGCCCTCGACGATTTGCTCTCGCGATTGCGCGGAGATGGGTTCCGCGCACTCCGTACAGTGCTGCGTACCGATCCGAGCGAATAGGACTCGGAGGAAGTCGTAGATAGCCGTGATCGTGCCGACCGTCGAACGGGGGTTCCAACCCGTCGTCTTCTGTTGGATTGCGATGGCCGGCGAGAGGCCGGTGATCAGATCGCAATCGGGCTTCTGCATCTGCCCCATGAACTGCCGCGCATAGGACGAAAGCGACTCGATGTACCGCCGTTGGCCCTCGGCGTAGAGCGTGTCGAACGCCAGCGAACTCTTGCCGCTGCCGGAGACGCCGGTGAAGCAGATCAGAGCGTTCCGCGGGAGTGTCAGCGAGACCGAGCGA
>CAYYPB010000072.1:0-9256 GCA_964473405.1 uncultured Planctomycetaceae bacterium | reverse complement strand
GCCGGACCCGCGCCACCGCGCCTGCCCTGCGTGCCCGGCGCCACGCCCTCACTCAACACACCCCCCCCCCGGTCCGCGCGGCCTGGCGCGGCCGCCGCTCTGGTCGACCGCACCGGCGGCATCGGGCGGTGCGGTCTGATCCAACGGCAGACCCGTCGCGGGAGCCTGCCGATCACCGAATGCCCGACGGAACATCGCCAGGCTCGTTTCGCGGCCCGCCAGACCCAGGCCTACGGACTCATAATCGAACTTGATGACCCAGGCCTCGAAGTAGACCTGATCGCCGCGAAGTTCGAGGATCTCCGGCGTTCCCAGCGAACCGGTCGGGCCGACTTGCTGCCAACGAACCACGGTGATCGGGCCGTCTTGGCCACCGGCGTGTTGTTCGAGAACGTTGACCTGGGCCACGCGACGAGAGGCGCTGAGCCGCTCGGCGTAAAGCCGTAGTTCGGCCTTCTCGCGCGCGAGGTCGTCGAGGCGAGCGCGGAGACGGCCGACCTCCAGATCGGCGAAGTGATCGGTCGTGACGATGGCCACCGCGGCCAGCAAGAGTCCACCGACGGCCAGCTTGACTGTTCGGAATCTCAACACGCGGCGCTCCCGCTCGGGAATCTCCCCGGAAACCGCTCGCAACATCCGGCCAACGCGATCCCCCGTTTCAGTATCGGCCCGGCCGGACGATGACTGCGGCAATAAGGGCGTGCCCCCGTCTGGCTCCCCGCCCGGAGCAGCGGGCCACGAACGTCACGCCGTCGCGCCCGCGTTAGGTAGGACGATATCGGACACGAGCAGGTTCGCTCGGATTCGCTGAGCCGATGGTGGCTGACGGCTGAGAGCTGACAGCTCGTCCCTCACTCCCCCTTGCAGAACTTCACGATGTACGACTCATCGAGATAGGGCGTCTTCGGCGAGGAGGCATGTTCGAAGCCGAAGCCTTGCATCTCTCGGATCGTCTCCTCCCGGCCGAGGCGAACGTGGTCGCGGATCCAATCGCGCCGATCCTCGCTGAGGTGCTTGATGTTCTCCTCGTCGTGGAGGAACTCGACGAGAACGATCTCACCGCCCGGCCGCAGTGCGCGGCGGATCGACGACATCGTACTCCTGGGATACTCGAAGTGATGATAGGTGTCACAGATGAACGCGAGGTCGATCGAGTTCGGCGGCAACTCGGCGGAGTCCTCCCGACATTGCACGGTACTCACGTTGGTCAGCTTGGCTGCCGTCGCCAGCGTCTGGATGCGTTCGAGAAACCGCGGGGCGATGTCCACGGCATAGACCTTGCCCGCCGGCCCCACGCGCTCGGCGATCATGATCGAGTAGAAGCCCGTGCCGGCACCTATGTCTGCCACGACCATGCCCGGCTTGAGACCGAGGGTCTCGACGATCTTCTCGCGGTGCTTGAAGATCTCGCGCCGCTCGGCCTCGAAGACGCCCACGAACCGCTCGACGTCCACGCCGCCGGTGAACGGCCTATTGATGCCGGGCTTGACGCTCTGCTCCGGGGCGGCCGTATCGGGCTGGGCGCAGCCGACCCAAAAGAGCAACGCCAGTGAGCATGACGCGATTCGTGTGATGCACATCTCGATATCTCCTTCGATATTCGTGCCGAGCGGCCGACGTGGTCGTTTGGCCGCGGGGCATTATACTCGCAGCCTGAGAAACGCATCAACGGATTTATCGTTCTCGATTGATGGGGCACCTTGGATGCCATCTGTGGGCAGCTGGGCCAAACGACTCCGAACGAAGGGGACATACCATGACCTACCGATCCACGATCAGCCGCAGCCTGTTGTTCACCGCCGCCGCGTGCCTGGCCCTGCAGGCCACCGCGAGCGCCGACGAAACGGTGAAGCTCAAGCCCAAGTTCCCCGAGGGGCGCCAGCGGTATGTGGAGGTTTCACAGGAGATCGAGCAGGTTGTGCGCGGGGGGCCGGCGCCCGGCGGCGGGATGAAGATCAGCTTCAAGACGATCGATGGCGTCATCGAAGAGGTCGTTTCCTCTTCCAAGAAACGCGTGAAGCTGAAGCTGACGTTCGATCGCAAGGCCATGAGCCTGAAGCATCCGACGATGGGTCCGCACGCCTACGACAGTGACCGGTCGGACGATGACTCCTCATCGCATCTCGAGGAGATTCTCGCGCCGATGATCGGCGTGTCGCTGCGCCTGCGGATGGACCGGTCCGACTGCACGTCGACCGTCAAGGGGATGAAGCCGGCGTTCAAGAAGATCACCGCAGGCGTCTCGAAGCTCAACGCCTTCTTTCCGAGCATGAAGGACGAGCTCGACGACGCCAATGCGGCCGCCGACTGGGGGGCGACTCGGTTCTGGCTTCTGCCCAACAAGACGGTGGGCGTCGGCGACACCTGGACGCGGACGCGCGAGGAGAGCGTGCCGTCGCGCGGCGGTCGGACCTACGAGGTGCAGTGCAAGCTGGACCGTCTCGAGCAACTCGACGGTCGGGCAGTCGCGATCATCACCTACACCGGAACCGTAACGCCCGATTCGGAAAAACCCGCCGAGCCGGGATCGTCCGGACTGGTTGTATCGCTCATGGAAGGAACGTTCCAAGGAACGGCCACGTTCGACGTCAAACGCCGCGAGATAGTCCGGCGCGTCGTCGCCGCAAAGATGAAGATCAAGGCCGCCTTCAAGGCCGGCGGCCCCAACATGCCCGGCATGGACATTGAGGTGACGACGAAGACAACGACAACGGTCAAATCCATCGAAGCCCGCGAGGCGGAGAAGAAGGCGAACGGGCAGACAAGCAAGGAAGAAGCGGACGAGAAGAAGACGGCGCGATGAGACCGGCTCTTTGCCGCGGTGGAAAAACGAAGACGGAACGCAAATGCGCAAACGGGGTCAGGCTACTTTAGGGGGGGGAACACGTCAGGCTACTTTATTACCCTTGAGGGACAGTCGCGGTTCTGCCGAATGGCCGGGGTTCTCATGACCTGGGACGCGATTGTCTGCGACCGTGTGGAGCTTCGTGAATGAGTCCTATGACAACTTCTGGCGTCCTGGTGTACATCCCGCTGGCGGCGCTTGTCCTGGCGGGCTGTCAGGGCCCTGGCGCGACGAGGGAGTTCGATCCGTGGACGCAGTCGGCGCGGTACGAGCTGGAACATCGCGTCGGTTTGGGCCGATGGGCTTCCGCCGAGCCGGGGGCCGTGCGCGTGTGGCTGCCGACGCCGGCCGTCAGCGCACATCAGCGCGTTCTTTCGAGCGCGATCGACTCGCCCTGGGCATACCGCCGGACGCGAGATGCCAACGGGAACCGCTTCGTCTACCTCGAGCCCGGCGGCGGCAAGCCTGACAGTAGCGAAGTCGTCATGCGGTTTGTCGTCGAGCGGCTGCCGCATGATGGCATCGCCAAGTCAAGCATAACGCCCGACGCGCCGCTGGACCCGCGACGGTACCTGGGGGGCCTGCGTCGCATCCCGTTGGAAGGCAAGGTCAAAGAGAACGCGCGTAGGGCCGGCGCCGACGTGGCGACCGATGCCCAGCGCATCCGCGCATACTACGACCACGTTACTGCGACGATGACCTACAGCAAGCACGGCGTGGGCTGGGGCCGTGGCGACGCCGTCTGGGCTTGCGACGCTCGGTATGGAAACTGCACCGACTTCCACTCGGTTCTCATCGGGATGTGCCGCAGCCAGGGCATCGCGGCGCGTTTCGTGATGGGCTACTCGATCGCCGCCGACAAGGCGACCTCGCAAATCCACGGCTATCACTGCTGGGCCGAGGCGTACAATCGCGACTTCGGATGGTTGCCGATGGACGCCAGCGAAGCTTGGAAGGAGAAGCGCCTCGATGACTACTTCGGGCGGCTGCCCAGCAATCGCGTCGAGTACACCGTCGGCCGCGATCTCGTTCTGGAACCGCCGCAAGCGGCCGGGCCGTTGAACTACATCATCCACCCGTACGTCGAGGTCGACGGCCAGCCGGCCGGCGAAGTCCCGTGGACGCTGCGCGTACGGCGGACCCAATCGGCGGAGCCGACGACGCCGAAGGCCCACGAGCCGCCCGCCCCCTGTTCGAACTGACCGGCCGCGACATCTCCGCAGTCGTGCCACAGGCAAACACACGAGTGCGTGGCGAGTCACCCTGCTGCACTCGGCTACCGGCGGGCAGGTCCGTGAACGGCTGGACAAAAACGGTGTCAGGAAGATTTTTGAGAGCCGAATAGTTCTTCCTGGTACCTTCTCTGGCTCGACATCCGTCGGTCGGCAACGAGTGCATATCGAGGCAGGGAAGGCTCGTGAACCACTCGGCATCGGGCGTGTATCGCCTACAATCAGCGTACTCTGGTAAGATGGCCGGCGACGGGCCGCCCCATCGTGGCGAGGTCACATGAAACGCAGAGGCTCCAAACCGACTCGCCGCCGACTTGACGGCAAGACGCGCGGGCGCGCCGCCAGAACCGTGGGGCTTCGGCCTACCGCGGGCGGGCTTGCGTTCCTCGGTGGGACGGTCCTCATGGGTATGACCGCCGTCGACACCGATGCCAATTTGATGCTGCTCATCTTCGGGCTGTGCGTCGGAGCGTTGGTTCTCAACGCGCTGTATGGCTGGCGAACCTTGCGATCCCTGACGGTCCGCCGGGTCGTACCGGATGTGGCCGTGGCGGGTCAGCTGTTTGCGATTCGCTACGAGGTCACCAACGGACGACGATGGGGTGCGGCTCGGCCCGTCCACATCGAAGACCCGCTCGGTAAGGCGGCACCGATGCCCATGCCGGAAGCGTTCGTCCCCCTGCTGCGGCCCGGTGAAAGCGTGACGCTCGTCGCTGCCGTGGCGTCGCCGGCGCGCGGCGTGTTGCGGTTCACTTCCGTCCGGCTGTCGACGCGGTTCCCGTTTCATCTGTTCGCCAAACGAACCGTACACCCCTGCGAGCAGGAGGTTGTCGTCTTTCCGAAGATCGGCCGGCTCGCTGCGGCGGTCGGCCCGCCGAGCGGCGCGATGAAAACATCGACGAGCAGCGGTCGTGCCGGCCATGTCCGGGGGGACGAGGAGTATTACGGCGTCCGCGAGTACCGTGCGGGTGACAACCCTCGGAGAATCCACTGGCGGCGAACGGCGGTAACGGGACAACTCATGGTCAGAGAGATGGCCAAGCCGCAGGGGCGGAAGCTCTGGTGCATCGTCGACACGCGGATCGACCGCGGTGATCTCCGCAGCGCCGAACGCTTGGAGCAGGCCATTAGCGCCGCCGCGACGGTGATCTGCGACGCGCTGGAACGCGGATCGAGAATCGGCCTGGTTTGCAGCGGCGAACCGCTCGTCGTTCTGCCGCCCGGTGCGGGGCGAGCCTACCGCCCACGACTATTGACCGAACTCGCCATCCGCACGCGGAACACAGAGGATCGCCTGGCGGACCACATCCGACGGCTGAGCTGGCCCGCTCGCTGGCGAGGGCCGTGTTTGCTGTTCAGTGCCGGCGCGGACGGTGATGCGCGCGAAGCCGAACGACAACTCACGCGGTTCATCGGACCCACGACGGTCTACGTTCCGGGAACGCCGGTGTTCGACGGGATGTTCCAGTTGTCGCATCCCGCCGACGAGACCCTGCGAACATCGGACGAGGTGGGCGAACGCCTCGTGCTCGCAGACGGGGGGGGGCGGTGATGCCGACGCTCGGACGCCTGCACATCGGTTTGCTCCTGTTGGCGATCGCCAACATGCTGCCGGCCATCGCCGCGGAGGATGCGTGGGGCCTCCTCGCCATCGCCGTCGCGGCCGCCGCGTCGAGTGGTGCCTACGCCCGGCGAACCGGCGGAGCGCGATTCCCGCGTTGGATTCTGCACTTGGCCATCGCTCTTGCTTCGTGCCATCTGCTTTACGAGATGTTCTATCCCCAGGCGGAGACCACCGTCCACATCGTGGACCTGGCCCACTTCATCATCCTGCTGTGCTGCTGCAAGTTCTTCGAGCTGCATACCTATCGAGACGCGGGGCTCGTGGCGCTTATCTCGTTTCTGCTGATGATCATCAGCGCCCTCGTGTCCGCCAGTCTCGTCTTCGGCGCAATCGTGGCGTTGGACATCACGGTCGGCCTCGCCTGGCTCATCGCCTACCACACCCACAGGCAAGCCGCGGCGGTCGATGATCGACGTCAAGCCGCGCTGGTCGCCACGATCGGACAGACGGCCGGCGACGCAGCCCGATCCGCACGGACGGTGCGTCCCGCACATCTTCGAACGACGCTGATGTGCAGTCTCACGATTGCACTTGTCGGGGCGATCGTGTTTCTCTGCACGCCGCGAGGATGGTCGTTCGGTGTATTCGGCCGCATGCGCGGTGGCAGCCCGGTGAGGGTCACGGGGCTGAGTGATGTCGTGGAACTGACGAGCGATGCCGTTCTGGAGGATCCGTCGCCGGTCATGCGCGTCCGCTACACGCGTGGAGGCCGCCCTCTCACCGACACGTCCCTGATGCCCTACATGCGAGCCTTGACGTTCGGCCGGTACTATCAAGGGCAGTGGCGCAGAACGCCGACGGCCTATCCACAGCACATCACTAAAACATCGGCGGAGCGGCCGGCGGCACTGACGAACGACATCACGTTGACCGATCTCGACGGGATGATCCGCCAGGAAGTCTGGCTCGACGCGCCGACGGCCGGTGTACTCTGTGCGATCTATCCGCCGAGGGCGTTCAGTTCATCGGAAGTCCAGGTGGCCGAGTTGGATCGCCGCGACCTCGTCCTCAAGGCGCTCGACACGACAAGCGAGACACCGCACTACGTCGTCTATTCCACCCCTGAGCAGCGTCAGCCCCGAAGAAGCGATGCGCGGAAGCCGCCCAGATTCTGGCGCGACGGTCGCTCCAGCATCCCTCCACGACTACGGGAGCTCGCTCGCGAACTAGCCGCCGCCGCCGGCAACCCCGCCGACCCGACGGAACACCGACAAGTCGCCACGGCTTTCCGCAACTATCTCGCCTCCGACCGTTATGCGTACGCGTTGGACCGCGGGACGGCGCGAGCGAACGGCGACCCCATCGAGGACTTTCTCTTCGAAAACCGCAGGGGGCACTGCGAGTACTTTGCATCGGCCATGACCCTACTGTGTCAGGCTGTCGGCATCCGCGCCCGGCTCGCCTCTGGCTATTGCGGTGGGGAGCGCAACGACGTCGGGGAGTTCTACCAGTTCCGCCAGCAGGATGCCCATGCGTGGGTCGAGGTGTATCTGATCGATGAAGGTTGGACGATATTCGACCCGACGCCTGCCGACGCGATCGCCCCAAGGACCGCCGACGTCTCGTGGCTCGCGGAGCCCGGTCGGTTCATGGACTATGCGCGGTTCAAGTGGTCTACGCTGATTGTCGGCTTCGATGCCAACGATCGCAGCGGCGCGGCCAGGAGCTTTCGGGCGTGGTTCGCGAACCTCACCGGCAACAACGACGAGCCCAAGTCACTTGGCGAGACGGTCGAATCGCTGCTCTGGGGGCCTGATCTTCTGCGCATGTGGCAGCGTGCGTTCTACTGGCTGCTCTTGGTGCTGTGCGCCGCGTTTGTATTGCTGACGCTTCGCGTACTGTGGATCGTCTCTTGGATGCTCGGCGAGTCGCTCCCCGGTCGGACGGCCAAACGAGCCGGACCGCAGCGGCGAAGCGATGCGAAGTTCTACGACCGTCTCTTGCTCTTGCTCGCCCACAAGGGACACGTCAAATCGGCCCAGAGCACGCCGCGCGAGTTTGCCCTGGCGCTGGCTCGCTCGCAAGACGATTTCATTCAGTTGCCCCAGATGACCGATTGGTTCTACGAGGTTCAATACGGCGGCCGATCGCTGAGCCGCTCTCAGTGGTCGCAGATCAAGGGCCTGCTGCAACGGCTCCGCGAGGATCCGTCTTTCGGCGTGGCCTAGACGTCCGATGACATTGGATGCAAACCATGCGTATCGCCATCGCGAGATTCACTTCGTCCGGCGTGCTGCTACTCGCGATGTGCATGCAGACCGCCTGCCAGCCCGGGGGCGAGGGGGGGCTTTTCGCCGACGGCGCGATGAAGTCGAAAGCCGAGCGAAGGGCCAACGCCGAGGGAGCCCCTATCCAGAACGGCTGGTTCCGCTCGCGGCACGCCAACGGTCGCGTCCACGAACAGGGGCTCTACGTTAACGGGAAAATGCACGGCGAATGGACAGTCTGGGACGAACACGGGCGCATGCGCGGCCGGCAGCAGTATCTCGACGGGCTCCGCGAGGGCCAGTGGACGGCGTGGCACAAGAACGGCCGGATCGCCCGACGGTGGCAGTACGCCAACGACCAGCCGCACGGCGTCTGGCTCACCTGGGACGAAAACGGCGTCCTGATCGAACGGGAGCTGTACGAACGGGGAGAGAAACGGCCGATGTAGTTTGTCGCCAGTTGCTGCGCACGGCGACTACCGCGCAACACAAAGGACCATCCATCCTGGACGGCCCTTTGCAAGGGTATTGGGTGTTCTGGTCAGCGCGAGGTCGAATCGAAGGAGATTCGTGCCGGGCGGTTTAGCCGTCCGACTGTTCCTCGAGCATCTTGCGTAGGTAGCTGTTCTCTCGACGCGTGGCTTCGAGATCGAACAGGAGGTACTTGACCGAGAGGCGCAGATAGTCGAGCGACTCCTGGAGGCTCGACACGGTCTTCTTGAGCTTGGCGTGGCGCTGCTTGGTCTGTTCGGCCAAGGTCTCGAGCTTGCTTCGATCCTCGTCCGGAAGGTTGCCGATTTCCTTCGTCAACTCCGCCAGCTTCTGTTGGAATGTGCGCTCGTCCATTGGATCTCCCCCTTTTGAGATTCCTCGCCGATGGCGGGTTGTCTGGTCTGGGCTGCCTTCGTGTGTGACGGTCGGCGTGTTCTCACGCCGCTCACATCGGTGAGAGAGTGCAACCGTCGTGCCTCGAGGGCGAGGCATCTACGGCGATCGAGGAACCGCCGCAACTGACTGGAAATGCAGCAGTTAGGACGCTCGGACTTTTCAGCGTACCCACCGATGCGTAGGTCGGTTTGTACCGCCGTGGTGAGCCGTCCCCACGCGATGGCGACGTGCCGTCGTTCGAGCGTCCGTGAATCGAGTTCGTCAGACCAGTCAGGCCACTGCATCAAGACGAGCAGCTCCAGAACGGTCGCATGCCGCCCTATTGCCGGACGTTCGTCGGGTGGCGGAGGCTCATCGGCCGGGCGTCGCGTCGCTGCGACATTGCGGCCGCCAAACGGCAAGCCCGTCGTGAGCGCATCCGGTTGAGACGATGGGTTGTGGGGGTCACCGAACGGCAAGC
>CAYYPB010000071.1:0-9444 GCA_964473405.1 uncultured Planctomycetaceae bacterium | reverse complement strand
CCTGGCTACCGCGGAACTGTGGGCTATCGTGCGTCGCAGCGGCCACATCGACCGCGTCGAGGCCGAAGTACACGTCGAATCCCTCGACCTCGGGTGCGGCCGTCCAGCTCAGAACTTGGTTGATATCAACGCCCCCGGCCCCATCGACGGGAACCGGCGTCATGATGGCGGGCGGAAGTGCGGACGTGCGGAACTCCCAGACGGCACCCGCCGTGGTTCCGCCGCTGCCAACTTCGTCCACCCGCCAGAAGTACGTCGTATCGGCGAGGAGCTCACCGGCGATCGCCGCCGCGTCATCCTTTGGATTGAAGCTCGTGGCCGCCTGATTTCCTTGGAAGATAGCGGCGGAATCGTTGTCGGCCGCAAGGACGTCGGCCTGGACCTTGCCGAAGTAAACGTCGTGGCTCGTCGTGCGATCGCCAGCCACCCACTCGAGAAGCTGATCCACACGCGCCGTCGCCGACAGATGGGCCGGCACGGGCGTCTCGGCCGCTTCCGGCATCTCGGCCGTGGTAAAGCTGAGAAGGTCACCCTTGGTCGTGCCGGTGGCGTTGACCTCATCGATGCGCCAGAAATACTCTGTGTGCGGCATCAGCGGCGCGGCCGGGCTGTAGGTGTTCTCAGTCTGATTGCCGAGGAACGTGGCGGACGAGGTATCGGCCGCTTCGACGACCGCCTCGACCGTATGGAGATAGACATCGTGACTGTCGGCGTTGACGCCCGACACCCAGCTCAGGTCACTGCCGACGTCCACATCCTTGGCCTTATCGGCCGGAATGGGACCGGAACTTTTTCCGGGAAGATCGTCCGGATTGGGCGTCGGATTCGGACCGGGCCCGGGAGGATTGCCGCTCGCGGCCACGGAGATGCGCGTCGTGATCTGGTCGACGAAGCCACTCCCGTCGAAGAGGAACGCCGTCACGTCATACTCGCCGGTCGCGGCGTAGGCGTGGCTGATCGTAGGGCGGGCTGCCGGTCCTTCGACGAATCCGCCGCCATCACCGAAGACCCAGCGGACGCGAGCGATCGCCGAAGGATCGACGACGGCCGACTCGACCGATAGGGCGACCGTGAAGTCGGGCTCACCGAACAACTGCACCGCCGTGATCCGGCCGAACGGCAAGGGCATGAGCCCGCTACCGAGAAGGTCGCACCCAGCACTTGTGCATACGGTGGCTGCCATCAGCAACCCGAATACTGTCTTGATCGTCTTGGTTCCGTGCATTGAGAATCTCCCCATCACGTTCGCCGGCGGTCGCCGACGATTCCCCCCGAGTTTATGACGTTGCTTCCAGAAGCGCCCACCGGCGCGCCGCGGCCGCGACACTGTCATCCAACCGAGGACGACGCGGCCGACGGATCATGTTGGCATGAGCAGTGTGCGAGAATCTCGCTTTCCCCCTCAGTGGCCGCCCCTTGTCGGCGGCTGTCCCCGATGCGCCGCCGGACATGCGGATTGGGCTATGTCCTGACGCACGCTCTGGCGACAATTGAGTCTACGTCGCCCCATGTGTCCAATCAAGGCAACGCCGTGCGAGATGTTCAATAGGTTGGACCGCCTCGAAAACGGACGTCCACAGGTGTCGCTATGCGGACGTCACGCGCCCGACTTGCCGCCGCCGAATCGATTTTCGGTCCCCGCCAGGAGCCGGCCGATATTGCCGCGGTGCCGGATAACGACGGCGGTAGCCACGAGCAGCGTAAGCCCGAGAAGGGGGTAGTGGTCCGCCAGCGGCCAACCGCGAACCATCGCCATGACCACGAAAGCGGGCGGCATACAGGCGGCCCCGACAATTGAACCCAACGAGATGTACCGGCTGACGCTCACGACGATCGCAAAGACGCCCAGGGCTACCAGAGCCGGCAGCGTTAAGTAGGGGTAGATGCCCAAGAGTACGCCCAACGCCGTGGCGACGCCCTTGCCGCCCCTGAACCGTAGGTAGACGGGAGCGACGTTTCCGATAACACAACAAAGGCCCGTTCCCAGCCAGATCAGATCGCGGAGCGTCGCATGTTCGCCGACATCCAGACCGGAGCACTCCAGATAAGCGAGCCCGGCGACGGACGTACAGGCGCCCTTCGTCGCGTCCAGAACGAGAACGAGAACGCCCCACTTCTTGCCGACCACGCGGCCGACGTTGGTGGCGCCGAGATTGCCGCTTCCGTGTTTTCGGATGTCCACGCCCTTGAGGCGAGAGACGATCAGCCCGAACGGAATGCCGCCGACGAGATAGCAGGCGAACAGAAGAATCGCGGTCTGGCCGGCAATCGTCACGACGATGTGCCTTTGTTCGTTTCCTGGCCCGGCTCAACCGGCAACGCATCGGCGAGTGGACCGATCGTGGCACCCGAATGGACGGCGTAGTCCAGCCAGGACTCCCAGTGTTCCATGCGCTCCATATCTTCAGCGAGGATCCAAGGATGGAATGAGACCGTGCAGAAGTAGTTCTGCTGAATCGCCTTCCGCGCGACACGCAGATGCTTCGAAACGACCGAGTTGTAGGTGTCCTCGCTGCGACGCAGACCCCGGTCGTCTGTGCGAATCGGCATCCGCAGGAGCGGCTTGGCGCCCCCGGGAAGCTCGTAGGGCTGCTTGGCGTGATCGTGCTCGGCGCTGTACCGAAACCCTTGCCGCACCAACTCGGCGATCATCCGATCTTCCCATGCGGCATTCGGCACGCGGAAGCCAACGGGGCGGACGCCGCGACTCGCGAACGCCTGCACGCACGAGTAGATCCATTGACCGAGTGCATCGTCGGAGATGCTCTTCGGCGACTCATCGGCATAGCCCAGTGCCGCCAGTTCGTGACCCCCTTGAGCGATCCGCGCGATCTGGTCCGGCGCCACCTCGCATAGTTTGGCCGGGCAACAAAACGTGGCGCGGAGCCGGCGCTGGTCGAGCGCGCCGAGAATGTAGTCCAGGCCCGTGTCGGCGAGGTACTTGCTCTCGAACCCGACGTCGCGCTCGTACTCGAAGCACAAGCCGATGAAGGCCTTGCCCAGAGACAGTTCCGGTCCGGAGGAGCCGCTACCCTTCTTGAATCTGTCGAACAGTCGCCCAAACAAGACTATTGCCTCTTTGCTATCCATACCGTGGGCGGAAGTCGCCTCACGCTCTCGACGCCGCCGATCGCTTTCGCTCGAGGACATCCTCGAACAATGTCTCCAGCTCGCCGACATGTCGAGCCATGCTGATCTTCTCTCGTAAGGCCAACGCCCGCTCGGACATTCTCGACCGCAGATCGAGCGAAACCAAGTCCTCGATGCGACGCGCCCAGAGGCCGACATCATCCGGCGTCTCGATCACGAAGCCCTCGCGACCGTCCTGGATGACCTCGGCCGCGCCGTTGAACGCCGTCGTGATGACGGGGACGCCCAGCGATAAGGCTTCGAGAACCACGCGGCTGCACGGGTCGTAGTAAGTCGGATGCACGCACACATCGGCACCGAACAGCAGGGATCTCACCCGCTTCGTCGGCCCCACGAACGTGACGAGCCCGCCCAGACCCAGCGACGTGACGCGACGCTGGAGCGGAACGACGTTATCCCGCCCCGCCACGATCAGCCGAAACTTGCTGAAGCCGGAAACAACGAGTCGAGAAGCCGTATCCAACAGCGGATACAACCCCTTGAGTCGGAAGTTGTGCGCTACGAAGAGCAGCATCAGTGTGTCATCGGGGATGTCGTAATCTCGACGAATCTCCTCGCGCTGACACTGCCGCTGCTGGGCGTCCGTATCGCCGAGATGAATGCCGTTAAACACGACCCGGACGCGCGGCGACGCAACGCCGTAAACTTCGCCGCACTGACGGGCGACGTAGTCCGAGACGGCTGCAATGGCGGGGCCATCCGCGCGGAAGACCTGTCGCTCCAGGTCGATCAGCGATCGCTGTTTGACGTTCATGGCCATGAGCGCGCGCTTCAAGAGACGGCGTGAGGCCGTAGACCGCGTGGCCACATTGCGAGCCATCGTCTCCGCCAGAAGGCCGCCGCGAGGTTGATAAACGTCCGCACAAGGCAGCGGCGAGATCGCGTGAACCACATCGAAGTTCTGGCCCTTCAAGAAGTCGGCCGTCTTGCGAGCGAACGCAGCCGTCCGGCGCGAGCGCAGAACCTTCGGGCACGCCAGCGAGTGAATCGTGATGCCGGGCAAAGATTGGGCGTTCGAGCTGGTAATGATGTGGAGGTCGTGTCCGCGCTCGGTCAGGAGCCGCGCAATCTCCATCGCCGAGGTCTCGGCACCGCCGCGCCAAGTCTCCATTCGCTCGATGACCACGGCAATCTTCACACTTGTCCCTCTGCGCTGCGATGTCTCGCTCGATGAGCGTCGTGCCGGGCCGTTCTTGCGACTCGCCGATCGATGTCCGCCGCCAGCCCGCGAATCTCGCCGCGACAGCGCTCGCCGCTCGCTCGGGCACCCTTACCGTGGCAGTAATGATACAGAAAACGCAGGCGATCCACACGCGTGACCCCCCCCGCCGGAGCACTGTAGGCAAGTGCGGCCAGGTCCTTGACCGCCCAGCGACGAGTCCGAGCGGGCTTCTCGATCATCCGCGCCAGGTCAATCAGCCGCAGAACGATACCGCCTTCAGGCCTCGGCGTCAGAAAGACATGGCAAAGATACAGATCGCGATGGTACAACCTCGCCTCGTGCAGGCGAGCGGCGATCAACCCAAGCTGTCGGATGATTTCGTGTCGGTCGGCCGGCCGCGGCGGTTCCGCCGCCCCGTCGCGCACTCGATCAACAAGGGTCTCCAACGACGCACCCGGCAAACCGGCGGTGATGCCGAAACTGCGCACTTCGAGGATGCCCTTCATCTTCTGGCCGAATGCAACGCCCTGCATCGTCGGGATGCCCAACAGCGAAAGCCGCTTGATGAAGTGCATCTCCCGCCAGGCCGAACTGCTCTTGAGGCCGCACTCCTTGATGCGTCGAAACTGCTCGATCAGCGGTGGGCGATGGTATCGCTTGAGATAGAACGTCCGCGTCTCGCCCTCGTCGATCGTGGCCTCCAGGCGATTGCGGTCGCGGTACGATGCGAGCCCCGGCTTGTCGAGCGTCTGTCCGCCGCGATGGTCGAACACGTCGCGAAAGCGCTCGATCCCCAACGCCTGCAGCCACGGCAGCGCCCTTTCATCCACGAACATCCGGCCGACCTTCTTCAAGGGGACGCACCGCGGATGTTCGTAGTCGTTGGGCAGTCGTGGCAGCTCGACGACGATCTCCGACAAAAGCCTATGACGATCGGTCTCCATCGGCGAGGACGCTTCTCGACCGGTGAGCCCCGCCGCGAAGTGTCGCCCTCCTTCCCGATCGAACCGTGCCGGGCTCATGCTTCGCAGCAGCCTGCGCACAGATTTCCGGAGACGCTTGGCATCGCCGCCTCGATCGGGCGACCGCGTCATCCGCTCGACATCGATCAGGCGGAAGTCCCAAGCCTGACCGTTACTTGGCGTGTCATTCCGCGCGGCATAGATATGCTTGGCCGCGATGTCAGGCCAATAGAATCCGGCCTCGTCCAGAATGCTCACGAGCCGCCCAAGTTCGTGCAAGAGACTATTGCGTCGATCCGCGTTCAACTCCTCCGGTCGCTCGAAACCCGGCACGAGCCAGTTTTCCAACGTGTGCGGCATCGGCACGGCCTCGACCAACAGGAACGCTGAACGCACGATCCCGAACCTGCGCCGCTCTCCGTAGGCGACGGCGGTCATCGCCGGAATGCCCACATCTTCCAGCACATTGCAGATGCCCCACTCGACGGCCGGCTGCGAGAAGCCCCGACGGCCCCGCAGCATCGGCTGCAACGCATGGGCGGCCGGAACGCGGAAGACGCGTTTGAGAAAGAACCGGCGAGCCCGGCCCTCGCACTCGATATCGACAGGCAGCGTCTCACGATAGCGATGCTTGCTGGTCGGTTCGCCACCGGCGAGGCGCATGAAATCGTCAAATGCCCTCAACCCCGCGGCGCGCAGCCACGGCGCATGAGACGCCTTCATGTCCAACACGACGGTCATGCGGTCTTCTCGCTGGGAGCCGGCAACGGCGGATCGAAGACCGCACCGCGCCGCAGTCGCTCGAGCTCCGTCGGGCGAAGCACGGCGGAATGGGCCTGAACGCGACGCAGCCAGCGGCGATTCTCGTCACTGAGCTTCTTCTCGTCGAGGTACTCCAGCAGAAACCGCAACTGATCCGCCCTCGAGCAGAAGCCGGGCGCGACCGCCCCCATCGCCGCGATGTCCCGAACGATGCTGTCTTGCCTGCGCTGTGCCAGGCGAATCCGCTTGCCGACCGAGGCGTCCAGAAAGTAGAACTCGAACTGTCCGCCCGGCAGCGAGCGAATCAGCACGTTCCGCCAGAATAGATCGCGATGCACGAAACCTGCTTCGTGCATCTGACGCACCTGCCGGGCAAGGGACGTCAAGATATCCCGCCGATACTGCACGGCCTTCGGCGTACCGCGATGTTCGCCGAACCTCTGAATGAAAGCCGACAGCGACATCGTTTCCGGCACCGCCTCGGTAATCAGAAAACAGCTTCGCAGGAAATGACCCGTACGACGCTCGCCGTAGGCCACGGGTCGCACGCCCTGGATGCCGAGCTGCCGCATCAAACGAAGCGCCTTGTACTCGCTACGGGCCCGACTCGCCTTGAAGAACGTTCCGCGGAACATGCCGCGGAATCGATGCTTCCACCGCGGATAGTGATATCGCTTGATGAAGACGGTCGTGTGGCCTTGGGGGAGATCGAGTTGGATGGCGTCGGTCGTCCGGCTCCACGCGGCGAGACGATCCCCCACGCACTCCAGAACCCCGGCGACACGATCCAGACCCGCCGCGCGCAGGCTCTCGAGAAAGGGGGGGTCGATCGTCATATGGTCAGTCACAAACACGCTACGCTCGCTGCATCCACGCCCAACACCAAATCCCAGGGCGAAGCCCGGGGTCAAAACCTCAGCAACCAACCTGCCCCTTCACCGGCACGTCCCCACGCGACGGCAGCAGCGCCACCGCCGCATCGAAGACCAACTCCGGTTCGAGCGTCCGCATGCAGTCGTGATGGCCGTGGGGGCAAACACGGCTCATGCATGGCTGGCAGTCCAAATCCAAGTGGACGCTTCTCTCCTTCGAGAATCGAGTCACCGTCCACGCCGGATCGCTCGATCCATAAACCGTCACGACCGGAACGTTGAACGCCGGGGCAAAATGCCGAGGCCCCGTGTCGTTCGTGATGAGCAAGTCGCACCGCTTGATCAAGGCACGCAGCGGTCCGAGCCCGAGCGGCGGGTCGTGAAAGACCTCGATCGGTTCGCGCGCGGCGGCCTCGAGACGGCCGGCAATCTCCCCCTCATTGGGGCCGAGGGATGCCACGACGCGCGCGCCATGCCGAAGAGTGAGCATGTCCGCCACGGCTGCGTATTTCTCGGCCGGCCAGCACTTGGCCACGCCAAAACTCGCGCCGGGATTCAAGACCACCAGCGGTCGAGCATCCGACGCCAAACGCCGATCCACGACGGCCTCATCCTCCGGCGAGACCGCCAGAATCATCCGGTCGGAGACGTCGTCGCATCCCAGATGCCGAGCCAAATCGTTGTAGTAGTCGAGCGCCGGCACAGGAACGAACGCGCCGTCCTTCTTGGCCGGCTTCAGCCGATCCGTTAGGAGAAATCCGCGACTGTCCCGAGCGTAGCCGACGCGCCGGCGAGCCCCGGTCAACCGGGCAATCATCGCCGAGCGAAACGAGTTCGTCAGCAAGACGGCAAGGTCGAACCGACGACGGCGAAGCTGCCCGACCCATCCCCAGAAGCCTCCGCCGCTCGGCCAAAAGACCTGCTCGTCGCAGAACCCGGTCCCCGCGAGAACATCCGCCACGTACGGCCGCATCAAATGCACGATCCTGGCATCGGCAAACCGACGCCGTAGGGCACTCAGCGCGGGCGTGGCCATGACCACATCGCCGACCCAATTGGGGATGACAACGAGGACGCGCTCAGGGGCAAATCGCGAGTCGGATGGGCCGATCCGGGTTTCCACAGGCACAGTCTAGCCCCACGGTCGAACCGTCACAACGCGCTCTATCCACTCCCCAAACGCTGGCTCGGGCCTGGAATCGAGGGCCAGCTCAACACGGCTGGCTGGACTTCCCCTCTCTCGACCCCTACAGTACCGCATTCATCGCGTCGCAAATCGTGCCGCCCGTCGGGCGGTTTCGGCGCGGGGCCATCGTCACCGATAGCAATCAGGAGACCTCCACCGATGGGGCTAATGACTGGAAAGCGAGGCGTCGTCCTCGGCGTCGCGAACGACTACAGCCTCGCTTGGCACATCGCCGAGAAGCTGCACGCCGAAGGGGCCGAAATCGCCTTCAACCATCTTCCGGGAGACAAGATGGAACGCCGCGTGCGTAGGCTCGCCGAGCCGCTTGGTGCCAAGGTGATCGCGCCCTGCGACGTCTCCCAAGATGAAGACGTCGAGCAGTTCTTCTCGCTGGTCCAAGAGAAGTACGACAAGATCGACTTCCTCGTCCACGCCATCGCCTATGCCAACCGTGAGTCTCTGGTCAACCGATTCTGGGAGACCGGCCGCGAGGACTTCAAGCAAGCCATGGATATCAGCGTCTACTCGCTGATCTCCGTTTGCCAGAAGGCCTTTGAGATGTTCAACCCAGACGCGTCGGTCCTGACGTTGAGCTACCTCGGAGCCGTCCGGTATGTGCCCGGTTACAACGTCATGGGCCTGTGCAAGGCCGCCCTCGAAAGCTCGGTCCGTTATCTGGCGGCCGACCTGGGCGACCTCAAGCGTGTCAGGGTCAACGCCATCAGTGCCGGCCCCGTTCGCACGCTCAGTTCCGCGGCCATCACCCGGTTCGACCGCGTCATGGAACACTATCCGCACAAGTCTCCGCTTCGTCGAAACATCACCGCTGAAGAAGTCGGAAAGGCTGGCCTCTTCTTCTGCAGTGATCTCGCCAGCGGAATCACCGGCGAAGTGCAATACGTCGACGCCGGCTACAGCACCGTCGGCTGGTAGGCGACCCAAACAAGCCGAACTCAAAGCGAGCCGGGCCGCGTTTGATTCCAACAGCGAGCCAAGCAAGCCGGGCCGTCCCCGGCTGACCCTTACCCACATCTTTGTTCCCCGTCCTGCAGAGATCCACACGCGGACGACTTTGCCGGGGATGCCCATGACGAGCTTGCCGTCCGGGACGACGGCAAGTAGTCCCGGCGCGCCGGGAAGCGCAGCGGAACCCGTGGTCACGGCCGGAGACACACACGTTCCGCCCTGGCAGGGGCGGCGGGAGGATTCGCGGGTGACGCCCTGCGCGTTCGCGAGCTGGCAGGTCAAAGGCGTTCGGCATCCGCCGCCCCTGCCGGGGCGGAATCGCATGAGAGACGATGACCCCCACGGGTTCCGCTTCGCTCCACCCGTGGCTACTCTCCGCGACCC